>WQTE01000007.1 GCA_009786445.1 Oscillospiraceae bacterium
TCATCAGATGAAGGTTTGCCGTAATAATATCACCACATTCGCGATTATAATCACGCTTTGAAGTCTCCAGAACCTCCGTCTTTTGTAACGCCAGCTTACGCATCAATCTATCTCTGAGCGTAGTCATTGACTTTAACGTTGCGCTCGATTTTTGCCGCATGCGGTTGTCCTGTGCACTGCGCGAAAAGTAAAATTCCAACAGCTCAGAAAAACTGTCATAACACTCCACATTACATGCCGACTCATATTGCCCTATCTTCGTATACGAAAAATCAATCAGTCGCCCCTCCAAATCTGAAACAAGCCAAGGCTTATGCTCTTCATGCTTTAGGAGCTTTGCAATCTCACGTTGCAAAGCCGCACCATGATCTTCAGCATTTTCAAACCGAAAATCCGTTGAGCCATAAGTGCGCCAACTGAGTTCCCGCGCAATTAAAGGCGAAAAGCCCGAAAAAGTATTCAAAATCCACTTATCAACGGCGCCGCCTGACACAGGGGGACGATTTTCTTGTGTCCCATCGGGATCAACCTTCCCCGCTTGTCCGGGCGGGCTTTTGTAGAAAAGCCCGGGCTGCACAGCCCTTTTATCATCCAAAGCACTGCCCACACGCCTGAGACAGTCAACAATCCTGCCATCACAGTCGAGCAAAATAATATTCGACATACGCCCGATAAGCTCGACAATCAGCCGCATAACCGATTTATCGCCGAAAGCACTCGAAGACTCAATTGAAAACTCCAAAACCCTCTCCAGATGCGGCTGAGAAATATCTAAAATCTTAGCACCCGATAAATGCTTACGAAGCAGCATACAAAACATCGGCGGAGACTGAGGGTTTTCAAACTTTTGCGCAGTAAAATGAACCCTCGCATCACCCATACCGGCAGACAAAAGCAAGCGCATAGCACCACTCTTCCCACTTCTGAGCGAGAGGATAATTTGGTCACGCTCAGGCTGCTGCACCTTGTCAATTCTCGCACCAATCAACTTATCGCAAAGCTCATCCTTCAGAGCACTTAAACAAATAGCATCAAGCGGCATATAATAAAATCCATTCCTTTCGACAATCTTACTGCACAAATAGCCCATTAAAAGGCATGGATTTTTTGTGCATCATTTGCGGCTTCACGCAGGGGAGCAAATCGCACATTTCCCCGATAGCGTGATTTTTCACGCTAATCCCCACTCACAATAATCCTAAAAATCTCACTAAGCCTGCCTTGCTCACCGCATAAATATAGAAAACCAAACAGAGACTCTAAAGCAGTTGCAGCGTGATACTCCTCATGAGTAGACGTCTTTGGCACAGAAGCCTGGTGAGCATTTCGCCCACGCTTAAAAACCGCCAGCTCATCTTCGTTCAAAAATGGTAAAATCATGCTCGCAGCAGCAGCCTGTGCTTTAGCCGATACCATGGACACAGACTTTTTATGCAGTTGCCGAGCCGCAATAGCGCCATTTGAGCAAAGATAAGTGCGGACCATCAGTTCATAGACAGCATCACCCACATGTGCTAAAGCCTGAATTGACATCTCACGTAAGTCATTTGAAGGCTCCGGCCTCAGGAAGTTATTCAGAGTCATTCACCTCCGCCGCATTTTTGTGTTTGGCAATAGAAATATTCATAACATTTGCCAAAATCAATATCAAGGAACAAATATAGAGCCAAATCATAAGGATAACAAAAGAAGCAAGAGAACCGTACAAAATCTCATAACGCATAGATACCGTTATAAGCTGCGAAAAACCCACGCTTGCGCCGACGAGTACAAAAGATGCACAAAGAGCGCCCGGCAGACGGGACATTCGAGTTGTGTTTTTTGGAGCGGAAATCAAGTAAACACTAAAAATGACAATGAACAGCATCATAAACAAAAGCACAAACCTGAGCCATCGCCAGAACAAGGAAATCTCAACAACACCCAGATGTACCTCCAAAAGATGCATAAGCCATTCGCCGGATAAAATCACAAAAGCCGAGACATAAATAGTAGCCAAAAGCATTAACGAAAACACAAAACTGATGATAAAGCCCAGAGCACCTGAAAACCGCATCCTGCCTTGGAGCTCACCCGTTATTCCTGTAAAAGAGCGAAATGCCGCAGAGGATGAAGTAATCATTGCCATAATCCCGATGCCAAACATGAGGTGCGACCTGTTATCGCCTATATATTCAAGATAGTCCGAAAGTGCAGAAAATGCAGCATCCGGAATGACACCATCCAGTAACGCAAACCCATCCGTATCCTGTATATTTAGTAAACCTAAAATTACAGTAACACAAATCAAAAACGGAAAAACCGAAAGAGTAAGGTAGTACGACAACGCCGCCGCACTACGAGCAATGGGCTTATTGATACAAGCTCCGATTATATCCTTTGTAACATAAAAAACTCTACTCACAAAACAAGCACTCCAATTTAACGTTACCGGACAACCCTCAGATAATGGGCTGTTATTTGTCCCTAAACAGCGGCGAAGACCCGCTTTTCACGTTCTTCGCCGCCCTAAGATTATATATTGGGATTATTTTGAGTTAAAAATCTTGAAGATTGTATCAAACGGGTCTTCTTCTGCCGCCGGAGGTGGCGGTGGGGGCGGAGGCGGAGGTGGTGCTGCTTCGGCTTCCGGTTCCGCACTCAGAGCGTTGTCAACTTTTTGGGATACGTATGCATCGGTAAACATAGAAGGAGCTTTGACACCTACAGCTTCGGTATCCGCTATAGTGGCGGGCATGGAATCAAAACGGGTTGCAATGACCACGACCCTTATCTCATCTTCCATATCTTCATCAAAAGAAGCACCGAAGATAATATTTGCATCAGGGTGAGCCGCTTTTGAAACTATGCTTGCCGCAAGCTCTACATCATCTAGGTCCACATCGTCAGACCCCGTTATGCTTACAAGAACGCCGCGAGCGCCGTTGATTGACGTTTCCATCAGAGGACTTGTAACTGCTGCCCTTGCCGCTTCTTCAGCTTTGCCTTTGCCTGCCGCATGACCGACACCCATATGGGCAAATCCGGCATCTTTCATAATGGTAGTGACATCGGCAAAGTCAAGATTGATAAAGCCGGTTTTCTTAATAAGCTCGGAAATACTGATAACAGCTTGCTGGAGAACGCTGTCAGCAATCTCAAATGCATTTGCAAATGTGAGTTTATTATCGGAAACCGCTTTGAGCCTGTCGTTTGGAATAACAAGCAGTGAATCAACCTTAGCCAGAAGATTCTTAATGCCCTCCTCTGCTTGCTCCATACGTCTTCTTCCTTCAAAACTGAAGGGCTTAGTGACTACGCCGACTGTAAGGGCACGGGCTTCTCTTGCTATATCGGCAACTACGGGAGAAGCACCTGTTCCGGTACCGCCGCCCATTCCGCCAGCGATAAAAACCATGTCGGCATCTTCTAGTGCTTTGGCAACATTGTTTCGGCTTTCCTCGGCTGCTTTCTTGCCAATATCAGGACTGGATCCGGCACCTTGACCCATTGTCAGTTTTTCGCCGATTTGTACCTTAGAGCCGGCATTTGATGCTGAAAGTGCCGGCTTGTCGGTGTTTATCGCAATAAACTCGACGCCTTGTGTACCTGCCGAAACCATTCTGTTGACTACGTTGCATCCGGCTCCTCCGACACCTGCCACCTTAATAACAACAACGTTGTCAGGGGCATTTTCAATCGAAACCGCCATGTAATCATCCTCCGTTACATTTAATTTGTCAATTTGTAGTTGTAATAAATCTTTACTCATAATACAATCCTTTGTTGATATTGCTACTATTCAAACCAAAAGTTTTGAAATTTGCATACCATCCGTTATTTTATCCGTTTTTTTGCACAAGGTCAATACTTTTCTTACAAAATAGTTACAATAAAATTTGTTTAAGCCGCTGCTTATTAAAATTTTGGCTAGTCTATGCTTTGCTTATGACCCGTTTTCATAAGAATCTTCATCTTCCGGATCAACACTTGTGAAACTATTCTCCGGAATCTGATCGGGTGGGTGCTCGTCCGGCATATCATTAGCAAAGTTGAACCTGACATATCCCTCCGGGTCGCTTGCATCAATACTTCCGGGGATACCCTGACGATCTGCAGGGAGCCTATCAATGGCACTTATCAGGTTGTGCAGCTTGTGCCGAATGTCTCCCGCATTTCCCAAGGTAACTCTATAAATCTCTATGTATCCAAAATGTATATTCTGAATATTTGATACATCAAGATACGATATGTCGCCCGCAATACCCTCTCTCTCAAAAGCGGCAAGAATCTCCTGCATATCCTGAAACCTTGTCTCTTCGCCTACCCCCGGCCTCAACTGCTGCCCAAGGGGAGCATCCCTCACACTCACTCCGCGTATTTCAATAAGATTTTCAGTGCTGTAATCTCCACTCTGTAAAATCCTTCCGCTAAAGTCCAGCACTAAAGTATTGCCGTCCAATAAAATATATGCAATTGGAAAACTCTCGAAAATTTCAATTAAAAGAGTATCCGGAAACCTACGCTCTATTACTACGTCCCTAACAAACGGAAGACTTGACCGGATGTTCTGTGAAACCGTCTGTGCATTTAGCCGCATTAAATTATCGCCGTGGGACACACGTGAAGCCATAAGCACTTCTTCTCTGGTATACACATTAGTGCCGCTAATCTCAATATCCAAAATCCTAACAAAAACACTCGTACCAATAAGGGTCATTATCGCAATGAGAATAAACCCTACAGCTATGTATATGGATGAGTTTTTGTTAATCAAATTTTTACCGAGTCTGGACATAGCACTTTCTCCCTTTTCCTTTTCTCATTCGGATTTGGTTGCGGTGCAGGGATTTCTCGTGAAACAGATAATATTAATCCTATTTGAACCAACTGAATCCACAGAGCTGTACCACCATAGCTGAACAAAGGTAGTGATATACCCGTCGCAGGTAAGAGATTGGTGACAACTGCGACATTTAAAAACACTTGAAGCGCCAGCAAACTTGTTATCCCAATAGCGATAAGGGAGCCGTATTTATCATTAGCGTTCATTGCCAGCCAGTAACCTCTTATTACAAGCAGAGCAAAGAGCATTAAAATCAGCATTGCACCGATAAAACCCAGTTCTTCGCTGACAATCGCAAATATATAATCGTTATGTTCCTCCGGCAGATATAGATGCTTTTGCCTACTCTGTCCAAGACCCTGTCCCAACAGACCACCCGAACCAACAGCGTTGAGCGACTGGCGAATTTGAAATCCGTCGCCGAGCGGGTTTTCATCAGGATTGAGCCATGCGTTAATGCGCCTGTTACCGTGACCGAGAAATCTCATATCAACGCCTGTACGGATTGTTTCCGCCGTCACATTTTGCAGTTCAATATATGGGTCATTAGAGCGCAACTGGAAGAAAATAAAACCACTGACCATGGCGGCAAGAACGGCTAGGGCAATCATAAACCACCTGAGCCTTGTACCGCCCGCAAACATCATAATCGCGGTCAGTGCTGTAATTATTATGATTGCCGAGAGATGCGGCTGGAGCCTGAGCAAAATGACAATTATTCCCGTCACTATTGCAAAGGGCACAACCCCGAACTTAAATGTCTTCATCCCTTGATTACCAATCTTACAAGCCATCTGTGCAAAACCTAAAATTATCCCCAGCTTTGCAATTTCAGACGGTTGAAACGAAAAAAAGCCATGTTCTCCGCCAAAACCAAGCCACCTCGTTGCTCCGCCGCTTCTTATGCCGACGATAGGAACTAAAACGAGCATGACAATTGAAGCCAAAAGCAATTGCATGGAAAAGCGGCTTATGAACTTGATACTTATGCGCGAAGTAACCAGCATTATAGCAACTCCGGTCACAGCAAACGCGGACTGGCGCATAAAAAGTCTGAGCGGCTGACTCTGCAAATAAAACCCACGCGCAAAACTCGCAGAAAGCACCATGATAAGACCGATGAGGAGCAGAACAAGCGAAATGACAAGAAAAGGCTTATCCATCCCCGGGGACTTCTCCTTTGGCTTTATAAGTTCGTCAGACAGACCTCGGTCCTCCCATACGATAAAATCATCCTCACCGACACTGAGCCGAGGAAAGTTCTGTTGCTCAAAATTATCTACTGATTTTTTCTTGTTCATTTTTTCACACCTGTTAATTATATTCTATGGTAAACGCCAAAATACGAAATTACGGCGAATATGACAGATACTGTGGTGAATACGGCAAAGACCTTATATTCGTTCCACCCACACATTTCAAAGTGATGATGAATCGGAGCCATCTTAAACACCCTTTTACCCTTAGTGAGCTTAAAGTGAGACACTTGAATAATAACCGACAAAGCCTCAATAAAATAGACAAATCCAATAGTCACAAGAATCATAGGCATATCGAGTGCAAACGCCAAAGCGCAGATAATACCACCTAAAAACATCGACCCCGTATCACCCATAAACACCTTAGCAGGATGAAAGTTAAAAAACAAAAATGCAATTAACCCACCCGTAACCGCAGCGGCGACAATGCCAATTGCAACCTCGCCCCACACGAAAGCCACTATCGTAAAAAAAGCACTTACCGGGATTGTAACACCCGAAGACAGACCGTCCGTGCCATCTGTGAGATTTACTGAATTCACCGTCCCTACAATTACAAATGAAGCGAACACATAATACAAAACAGGATGAACATGAATATAAGTATTAACAAAAGGAATATACAAAGCAAAAGAAATATAGTCTGTGTGCTCCATTATCAGAATAAATATAATCGCAACAATCAACTGCAAGGCAAATTTATGCTTAGCCCTTAGCCCGAGATTTTGTTTCTTTTTTAGTTTCTCATAATCATCAAGAAAGCCGACAAGAGCAAAAATCAGCGCAAATACAAGAATAAAAACACCCGCAAGATTGCCTGAAATAATATCTGAAAGCCCAACCGTAAAAGTAACTGCAATGATGCCCGTTATAAACATCAAACCACCCATAGTCGGAGTCCCCTGCTTACTCTTATGCCAAACAGGACCATCCTCGCGAATGGATTGACCTGCCTTAACCTTACGCAGATATGGAATAAGGAATATTCCGACAACAGCACACACAATAGCTGAGACGGATAATGAAATTATGAACTCTGCAACCATAATACATTCCTCTAATCTAAATCTTCGACTACTATCTTTCTGCTCTCAATGCGCTTCGACTTCAAGTGCCCAATCACAACTTCCCTGTCATCGAAATCAATCTTTGTTGTACCGATAATCTGATAAGTCTCATGACCTTTTCCTGCAAGAATTAAAACATCTGATACACCCAATTTATCAAGAGTCTCGCAGATTGCCTCTTTTCGATTAACAATCACCGAAAAAGGCGTATCCGTCTCGCCGATTCCTGAAACAATTTCATTTATAATACTCTCGGGCTCCTCCGTTCGAGGGTTATCTGTAGTGATAACAACTTCATCAGAGAGCAGGGTGGCTATTTTCCCCATAAGCGGGCGCTTTGCCTTATCTCTGTCGCCACCGCATCCGAACAAAGTATAGACCTTACCCTTTGCAGTCTCCCTAACTGCCGTAATAATATTCTCAAGCGCATCAGGAGTATGCGCATAGTCGATAATCACAGTATACTCTTTCCCGAGCGGCATAACCTCAGCTCTGCCTTTAATTGCGCCACACGACAAAAGCGTGGGTGCGGTATCTGTTATATCAAAACCGAGCAAAGCAGCCGCAGCAATTGCCGAGAGAGCATTGTATACAGAAAATAAACCCGGAATGTTAATCTCGGCTCTGCAAATTTTAGTATCAAGGAGAGCCGTAAACTTAGACTTATCAGCATAAAGCCTGACATCTTTCCCCACCAAATCCGCATTGCCGTTATCAATGCCGTAAGTCATAGTATTACCTGCGCAAGCATTTAGCATAACATCACTGTAACTGTCGTCAATATTTATAGCAGAGTTCTTACACATAGGAAACAAAAGCGCTTTAGCTTTGGCATATTCGTCCATCGTTCCATGAAAATCCAAGTGATCAGGGCTGAGATTAGTAAAAACACCAACCTCAAATTCAATACCGTGAACCCTGTCAAGAGCAAGCGCATGGGACGAGACCTCCATAACAACGTGAGAGCAACCCTCAAGCACCATTTTTTCAAGAATTTTTTGCATTTCATAAGACTCGGGCGTAGTAAGCTGCGTAGGCAGCTCCCTGCCGCCGATAAAATTTCCGTTGGTGCCGATGAGCCCGACTTTGTTCCCGGTGCAAGATTCGATTATATGCTTTATGAGATTCGTAACACTAGTCTTACCGTTAGTTCCTGTTACTCCGACGACACTTATCTTTCGAGCAGGAAAGTCAAACCAAGCAGCAGCAACGGCAGCAAGAGCTTTTCTGGAGCTACCAGTAACGATATGCGGTATAGAATCGTCCAAAGGCATTTCGGAGATTATGCAAGCGGCACCTTTCTCAAGCACATCATCAATAAAATCATGCCCGTCACTGCTAAAACCTTTGACAGCAACAAACAGTTCCCCCGCAAGAACATTACGGGAATCATATGCCACACCGCGAATCTCCATATCGGCATCAGCATGAGAGCTAACGATATTAACATTTTGAGTCAAGTCTTTTAATTTCATTGATTAAATCCTGTCATAATAATAAAACTTTCAAAAGCCCACCGATAATTACACTCTGCGGCTCCCACCGATAAAACAGATGATAAGCGGTCCCCACCAATGTAGCAGATGATGTGCAGTTTGCGGAGTCTTTTTTGCGAGAACAGTGGCGCAATGCTCTCTGGCTCGCAAAAAAGCGGAGCAAATTGCATATCATCTGCGGGCCCGGAACAGAAGCGAAAACAGAAGCGCCAGAAATCACTGCTCAGAAGCTTCAGGGTTAATCAAAGTAACCTCAACAACAGCACCAAACTGCACCTCCCGACCCGCACTTATGGATTGAATCGACACTCTGGCGCGGCTATCTGTCCGAGGAATCCCCGCAGTTCTGATAAATAGTCCACGACCGGCAAGAGCATTTCGAGCCTCTGTGTAAGACATATCAACAAGATGAGGAACCGTAACCATTTCGCGAGGCACATCCTCCCCGGCATAGATGATTACCTCTGCGCCCGAAGCGACATACGCATTTGGCATCGGTATCTGCCCGGTCACCATACTGCCGCTGCCAACAACCCGATAACTAAAACCACTTGCCGAAAGGACACTAGTGGCAGACTCAATATCTCTGCCGGACAACCGTGGGACATGAAGATTTATATCGGGAAAATCCGCTTCCGTAAACACCGGCATGATACCCAAAGTCATAGGCAAAATATCAGCCATCATTTTACCGACAACAGGAGCCGCCATAGTACCACCGGTTATACGGATACCCGTCTCATGGCTGGGAGTATCAAGAAGCACGAGAATGACAATTTGCGGATCATCAGCCGGAGCGAAACCCAAAAAAGAAACAATGTAATCCTTATCAGACGTATCATCCTCACCCCTGAGAGCAAGCTGCTCAACATTTTCAGAAGTGCCCGTCTTACCGCCAATTCTGAAACCTCTGACTTGAGCATTTCTGCCTGTACCCTCTGTAACAGAACCCTCCAGCATCGCCCTCATAGCCGCCGAAGTCTCATTGCTTATAACCTGACGAACCATTGTAGGCTCATTTACCTCAATCAGATTACCATCACTGTCAGCTATCTGCCTGACCATAAACGGCTGCATTAAATAACCACCGTTAATAGTCGCTGCCGCAGCAGTTATCATCTGAATCGGAGTAATCCTGAAAGTTTGCCCGAAAGAAGCGGAAGCCAACTGCGTATGATTTTGCCAATCAAAGAAAGCATTCTCGCTCCACCACAAACTGCGACCCTCAACAGCGTTATCAAGACCCGTCCTATCAAACAAACCAAACGCCTCAATGTAATGATAAAACGTTCTAGCCCCGACACGCAAACCAATATCTATACTAGCAACATTACAAGACCTGTACATAGCCTCATTCATAGTCAGCGAGCCATGACCCCATCTGTTATGGCAGTTGCGAATCGATTCGCCATCAAAAAGCCGCACACCTATATGACCCCGGCAGTCAAATAAAGTATATGGTCTACCTACATTCTCCTCAAGACCCATAGCGAAAGTAATCATCTTAAACACCGAACCCGGCTCATACGTATCAGTCAAAGCCCTGTTTCGCCACATATCAAATTGAGCATTGCGATACGCTTCCTGAAACTCATATTCATCCTCAATGGCGCTCAAAGCTCCCATAGCGGAATCACTAAGCCTCAAAAAATTATTCGGGTCAAAAGTAGGATAGTTTGCGATAGCAAGAATTTCACCCGTCCGAGGATCCATTGCAATTGCAACGGCACCATTTTGAACATCATAATCAACAACAGCCTGAGCAAGATGCTTCTCAACATAATGCTGAATTGATAAATTTATAGTAAGAGTAATGTCATTGCCGTGCCTCGCCTGATGATAATCACCAAAACCCGCAAGCATAAGGTCGCTTCCCCTTGCATTTGTAAGCCTTATCATCCTGCCATCTACACCGGTGAGCTGCGAGTTAAACCGCTGCTCTAACCCGTCAAGCCCGCTATCATCAGTCCCCACAAACCCAAGCACCTGACTTGCAAGCACATCATTCGGATAAAACCTCATCTGAGCAGGCTCAAAATGAACACCTCTGATATTATGGTCGCGAATAAACTGGCGCACACGTTCAGCCTCATCGGCATTTACCCGAGGCTTTATAACCTGGTACTGCGAAGCCGTCCGTGATGCTCTTTCAATGACAAGACCAATATCTACACCGAGCAAATAAGAAAGACCCTCTGCGATAAACCTGACATCTTGCTCTTCCATAGCCATTTCAAGAGGACTGATAAAAATGTTCTCGACAGGTCCGCTCATAGCGAGAATTCTTCCACCTGCATCAAAAATCGTACCACGCGAAGCCGGAAGTGTCGTCTGGCGCAGTTGCCCGCTTAGTGACCTAGCTGTAAAATAAGAATTATTGACAATCTGAATATCGTAGAGCCTCACAGCAAGAACTACAAAAGCGACAATACCACAGACAGCAAGTAAGAATAGAGTGCGAAACAACAGGGGCTTTGACACCGCTTGCTGTGAGTTCTTTTTCCCATAGCGTTTTCGAGCTTCAGCACCCGGCTTAGCTCTGTTACTGCCACGTTGTTCAACTCTCATACCACCTGACATATCCGCACTCTCCTTTCTATCTGAAATAATCGAAAAGCGTAGTTATAAAATAAATAAATCCACCTTGATCATACTCATAAGCAGGCGCAACCACAAACGCCCTATCACGGGGAACCGCACTCAAAGTTATAACTTGAGTAGCATCAGGTCTTGACATACCAAGCTCGTCTCTGGCAGTACGCTCTACTTCCCGGATGTTTATGCTGCTTTCAAAGGCAAGCGAAAGAGCCCTGTGAGTCTCGGTAAGCTGTCTGACCTCAACTCTGATTCTGGCTGTCTCTATCGCAACTTCGTTATAGTTGACTTGCGCTAAAATGGACAAAATCATCAGACCAGCGACCAAAATAGTTCCAAAAAACGCAAGTACAGAAATACCCGATGGAGCCTTTATCTCTACCGCAGCTCTCTCTCTCTTCACACGCCTCTTTTTGGAGACTTTATCCGGACGGTCTCTAAAGGAATCAGGAGAGCGCTTTGCCTCAGCATCCATCATAGCCTCGACAGTTTGTGCCGGAACTGCGGGAGTTTGATTGTAGCGGTTTAATGTTTTTACATTACCGGACATAACAATAACCCTTCCTTTCAAAATTTGCTCTATAGCACTCATGCCAACCGTTCGGCTACTCTCAGTTTTGCACTTCTTGAACGCGGATTTGTCTCAATTTCCCCGCTGCTTGCAACAATCGGTTTTTTCGTGATTATCTTGAGTTCTGGCTTTCTGCCGCAGACGCATACCGGAAGTTTCTTTGAGCATCTGCAACCCTCCGAATGTTCTCGAAATGAATTTTTTACTATCCTGTCCTCTAAAGAATGAAAACTTATAACACATAATCTGCCTTTTGGTTTAAGTAGCCCCGGAGCATCTTGCAAAGCTTGCTTTATCGAATCGAGCTCATCATTTACAGCAATTCTTATCGCCTGAAAAATTCTTTTTGACGGGTGCTGGTTCTCACGCCGTGCCTGTGCAGGGATAGCGGAAAAAATTATATTGCTGAGTTGCCCTGTAGTTTCTACCGTAGATTTTTCGCGCTCGACTACGATTTTTCGCGCTATCTGCCTCGAATACCTTTCCTCGCCATACTCAAAGAACAGTTTTCTGAGATTTTCTTCACTCATGCCATTCACTATATCGTGAGCTGTAAGTGTATTTCTCCTATCCATGCGCATATCGAGCTTAGAGTCTTGCATATATGAAAACCCGCGTGACATATCATCTAGCTGAGGCGACGAAACGCCAAGGTCAAAAATCATGCCGTGAACTGAATCGATGCCTAAGCCGTTTAAGATATTTTTCAAATCCCTGAAATTATCATGGATAAAAGTTATCCTATCTTCAAAGCCTTCCGTAATCTCCCTGGCTTCCTTTATCGCCTGCTCATCTGCATCAATCGCAATGAGCTTTCCTGAGTTTAACCTGCTCGCAATCTCTACCGTATGCCCTCCCCTGCCTAAAGTGCCGTCTACATAGATTCCGTCAGGTTTAATGTTGAGATAATCAATGCTCTCACTGAGCAACACCGGCAAATGCTTCATGGGCTGATACCTTTAAAAATCCAGTTCATCCATGACCTCGCGAAGGTTATCCGCAGAGGATTCAATTTCGTCCACACGCCTGAATGTTTCGGAATCCCATATTTGCACAAACGGTCCCGCTCCGACTATGGTTGCATCCTTGACAAGAAATACTCTATCACGCAGCTTTTGCGGGAGCAGAAAACGCCCTTGGCTGTCAAGCTCACATCTGGTTGCATTTGAGAAAAATGCACGCATTTTAGGTTGCTTGCGTAGCGGCATAGATTTTACCTTGTCCAAAAGCCGCTCCCAGCTCTCATTGGGATATGCAGTGAGACAATCTTCCTCAGAAATCGTCACATGGAAGACCTCACCCAGCTCATCACGCAAAGAAGAGGGGATAAACAAACGACCCTTAGCATCAACTTTATGTTCAAAGTTACCGGTCATCGGTTTTTCCTCCTCTCTGTCATTTTGTGGGATTATTCAACATTTCGCTCCACTATTCACCACTTTCCTGCACCCGATTATATCGGCAAATTTTGACAAAGTCAAGGAAAAAGTTAAGTTTTTTCAAAAAAAAATAAGGCATAAAGCCTTGGAATTGCTGAGTTATACAACATATAGTGCCTGCGCATTTCCGCAGACACCATATAGTCTAAAACGTGCTTAAAAAATAATTTTGCCTTCAGAAAAACTTTAGTTTTGCATAAACATATGAATTATATTTCATTTTCCTCGAACACTTCATTGCTATCAGTCATCGGCAGCATAATCATAGTCGTAGTCAATCTCGTCGGGTTGATTCTCTCCGGCAAACCCAAACACGCGCAAAGCAGCTCTTGCCATGTATGTGCATACATCCACCATTCCATTTGCCAGACGGGAAATCGAAGCACCGATTGTTACAACCACGACACCTTGATTTCTGTCTTCATGATAAACATATTGCGCAAAAGTACCGTACGCACTGCCTGTATGCCAGAAGAAACCCTCTCCACTAATGAAATCACCAACCGAAAATCTGGTTGCAAGCCCCTGCGCATAAGAGCGGCCTTGAACATCGGCGTTATGCATCTCTCTGACAGCAGCAGAAGACAAAATTCTGACACCATCCAAGCTGCCGCCGTTGCCGAGCATCGCCAAAATACGGGCATAATCGAGAAGACTTATATAGAGATTTCCCTGAGCGAGGTGGAGATCATGACCGGGAGTGCCGGTCTCACGCACATTTAGTTGAGACTCTACGGTTCGAGTAATACCGTGCGAATCATTATAGATAACCGCTATGTTTTCTGTATCCTGCAAATTCTCTGCAACATAAGCAGCATCTATACCAAGCGGCTCAAAAATCACTTCACGGGCAAGGGCATCTAAAGTTTTACCTGTCACTCTTTCAGCCAGAGCGCTCAAAACGGCATAGCCAAAGTTAGAATATTCAAAAGTTGAGCCGGGTTGATTTCTGCGGAAAGAAGTTCCACGCTCCAAAAGAACACGCACTGAATCCGATGAGCCTCTGTCGCGGGATACTTGAAAGGCGCCCGAATCGAAAAGCGACGACGTGTGTTGCAACAACATACGTGACGTTAGCGGAGTCTCAGGAAAATTCGCATTTCTGACTTCAAAACCAAAATAGCGTGAAATATCAGCATCTAAATCAATAAGACCATCATCGTAGAGAGTCAAAACAGCAATCGCAGTCACAAGTTTTGTGAGCGAAGCAACACGAAATTTGGTTTGGTCGTCCACTCTACGTCTTGTATCCCTGTCGGCGAAACCAAACTCAAAGGTATAATACTCTCCGGCATCACCGTCAAATACCACAAGTGCCGCTGAAACAGCATTGTGTGCTGTAGCAAGTCTTGTAAGCTCATCGTAGATTTCACTGTGCTCTGCCGATAGTTGCCTTACTACCATTTCGACATTGGCAATAGATGCATCGTCATTGTGATTGGTATTATCAGCAGGTTCATCGGGCTCCTGAATTTCTTCATCAGGCTCATACGGCTCTTCATCGTCAGGCTCATTGTCGTAATCAGGTGTGACATAGGGATCCTGTTCAGAATCATTTATTACAGGCGGGTGTTCTTCATAATAGTCGTTGTCTTCACCACTGAAAAGCTCAAGTCCAAAAAAATTAGTTATAACAAAAAACCAAGGTACAAGAGCAACAAGGATTAAGATACCCAATATAAGAATAGTTATAGTTGCCTTTCCGTAATTGTTATTCATAGTTTAATAGCTCACCTTCCGAGGCACAAAATCTACAAAATCAGCCGAAACAATTTCGTAGTTAATCCCGTCAACCAACCCACGCACAGCCAAACGATGACCCTCACCGTGCAAGTGACCGTAATAACAGCTTTTAACCCCAAATTCGTCCATCGCCGTAATAAACTCATGACAAACGATATTTTTAAAGCGCACAGGATAATGAAAAAAACAAATTTTCACGTCGGCGTTTTTTGCAGCTTGTAATGAAGCGCGGAGTCTGGTTGTCTCCCGAGAGTAAATTTTAGCGTTTTGCTCAGCAGTGAGTTGCTCATCGCCAAGCCAGCCCCGTGTTCCGCAAATTGCCACGCCACTACAATAATAACAATTATTGTGTAATATTTCAATACTTGTGATGCCGTTACTCGAAAAAAAGCTCTCCATTTTAGCCGCAGTCGCCCACCAGTAGTCATGATTGCCTTTTAGAATTATTTTCTTTCCGGGCAAGCGGTCAATAAATTTAAAATCTTCAAGACTTTCATCCAGTGACATACCCCAGGAAATATCTCCGCAGAGCACGCAGACATCATCTGCATTAAGCGAGCTAAATCCTGCTGTCAGCTTGTCGGTATAATCCACCCAACCGCCGCCAAACACGTCCATCGGCTTGTTTGTACCAAGCGAAAGATGTAAGTCCCCTATAGCATAAAGAGCCATATTAATGACCACTCCTTTCACACTCCAAAAGCATTTTCTATGTGTATTATTTCCGGATTTTCTGTGTTTTGACCGTCCGGCGCATAGACTTCTATAACATCAAAACGTGGTTGCAGTTTAGATTTATATCTGCTGAGCCAGAATTTCGCAGTAGCTGTTATCTTTTTCTGTTTGCTCTTAGTGACATATTCACAGGCGTGCGCAAAATTACTGTTTTTTCTTGTTTTAACCTCGACAAACACAATAAACTCTTTATCTTTGACCGCTAAATCAATCTCACCAAAACGTGACCTGATACGCTTCGATACAAAAGTGTACCCATTCGCCAAAAGATAATTTAAAGCGACCTCTTCTCCCCACTTACCATGCGCCAATGTATCCATAATATGCACCTTATATATATACTGTTGTCCGCTCTCCGCATACAATCTGCCGGGCATTTTACTTGAGTTTTTTCAAAAACGAAGGCCTGTGAATCTCGGACGGACCAAATTCCCTCAATTTCTCATAGTGGAGCTTCGTACCGTAACCCTTGTGCTTGTGAAAATCATACTGCGGAAACCTCTCTGCCAGCTCAAGCATATAGCGATCTCTCGAAACCTTTGCAAGAATCGATGCAGCAGCTATGCTTGCAGATTTTCCGTCACCACCGGGAACAGCCTGACAGCTGTATTTAATCCCGAAAACTTGGTTACCATCAATAAGTGCAATGTCAGCAGGAGAACCGAGCCCCCCAATAGCCCTGTTCATTGCCAAAAAAGTGGCACCTAAAATGTTAAGTTTTTCTATTTCATCTACATCGGCGAAAGCAATCGAATACGAAACCGCCAAGTCTTTTACGATATCAAAAAGCTCATCTCTCCTCTTCTCGGAAACCTTCTTAGAATCATCAAGATGAGGAATATTCACACCAAAAGGCAAAATCACAGCAGCAGCAAAAACACTGCCCGCCAAAGGTCCTCTTCCCGCTTCATCCACACCGCAAATCGCAGCATAACCCGTAGCTCTAAGTTCATCTTCTATGACCCAAAGACTCATCGCACATCCTCCAAAGTGATTCTGCCGAGTTTGCCGCCGCGAAACTCGTCGAGCAGTATAATAGCCATGCGCTCCGTGTCAACCTCACCACCTGAAATCAGAAAACCACGTTTCCTCGCCGCAAGCTCTAAAAGCTCGTACCCGAGAAGCTCAGCATCGGCAGGAATCTTGTACCGCTCCGCAATCCGCTCAAAATAGTTTTGTGAGAGCCTCGCCATAAGGTTTGCTGCAAGAGTCTGTATGTCAAGAATTGCATCTCTGATGGCACCGGTAAAAGCAAGATTCTCAGCTACGGTTTGATCTTCAAACTTTGGCCAGAGCACACCGGGAGTATCGAGCAGTTCAATCTCACCTTCAAGGCTAATCCACTGCTTCCCTCGCGTTACACCCGGTCTATCGGAAGTATGTGCGGCCTTTCGCCCGGCAAGCCTGTTGATAAACGAGGATTTGCCAACATTTGGAATCCCAACTACCATAAGGCGAAGCTTCTTGCCCGGCTGACCTTTTTGCTTGTTTTTCTCTATTTTTTGCTCTAAAAGAGTCCGCACTGCTGAGTGCAGACCACCGACACCTTTACCGCTTTTACAGTCTGTCTCTATGACCAAAGCCCCGGAGCTTCTAAAAAAAGCCGCCCACTTTTTTGTCCTCGCCGTATCTGCCTGGTCTACCCTGTTTAGTACAATAATACGGGGTTTACCGGGTGTCATATCGTCTAAGTCCGGATTGCGACTCGAATACGGAATACGCGCATCCACAACCTCACAAACAGCATCGATGAGTTTTGTATTTTCTAAAATCATCCTTCGGGCTTTTGTCATATGCCCCGGATACCACTGGATGTTCATGGCCTCGCTCATACAGGAAACCTCACTAACCCAGTGTGCCGAAGCGACTCCAGTCTCTGGTGCCGGTTCTGTCGATACCCGGAATCATAATCATAAGCACTCTGCCGAGAATATACCTGTCGTCAACCAACCCGATGGAGTTGCATCTGCTATCTATAGAATTCACTCTATGATCACCCAAAACGAAAACATAACCGTCAGGGATAGTTATCGGCCCCATAAAATTGTATCTGTCGGTAGTCGTTGTGTGCGCATAGGGCTCATCAAGCAAAACTCCGTCAACATAGACACGGCTATTGTCAAAATCTATGTCAATCTCTTGCCCGGGTACGGCAATTATCCGTTTTACCAACGGAATTCCGTCAAACCTTTCGGTAGGTGAATGAAAAACAATGACATCACCGTTGCTTGGTGTATAGAAAAGGTTTGAAATAATCACTCTGTCGCCATGTATCAAAGTGCGCTCCATAGAAATGCCGTCAACACTGATATTGTTCCCGACAAATATGAAGAGCATGACACCTACAATCAAAGCTGTAAGAACGGTTTGAATCCAATCATACAGCTCCATGCGCATCTTGGCAGCTTTTTCTTCATGGCTTTGCTCCACAGACATTTCGCTAGATACGTTACTCATATAACGCTCCTTTAGGGGTGATATTACAAAAAGCGAAGGGGCAAGGGTTTGCCGCCCTATGCCCCTCTTTTAATGCGTTCTTTAACTTTGGCTTTCTTGCCGATTTTATCTCTGAGATAATAGAGCTTTGCTCTTCTGACTTTACCGTATCTGACTGTTTCAACAGATACAATTGTCGGTGAATGCACCGGAAATACTTTCTCACATCCGACATTATATGATATGCGCCTTACGGTAATTGTCTCGCTGATACCACCATTTTTCTTGGCGATAAGAGTGCCTTCAAACGCTTGATTTCTCTCACGGTTGCCTTCTTTTACGCGAACAGTGACCCTGACAGTATCACCGACATTCATCGGCGGAAGGTCAGGCTTCATATATTCTTCGCTGAGCGACTTAATCAAGTCCATCGCTATCATCCTCCATAATTCATAAAACTAAACACGCCAAAGTATACTAGCACACAGGGCACATAAATGCAAGTGTTTTTTCAGCATTTTGTGGTTTTTTTGCGGATTCCGCTATCTAGCCCTATCTTCAGACTCATCATTGAACCTGTAATGTCGGTGAGAGCCGTGTTGTCAAGGGGGCTTGACAACTTTTTTTATAATCCGACAAAATAAAACCTCTCGGATTGTGTGCTTATACAGAGTTTACGTCTACGGTTATCGGCTCCGTAGTCCCCCAATCTGCGGGGTATCGTCCCAGCCTTCAACTACCATCACTTTTCCGAAATCACCGCTTTCGCGAACAGCTTTTGATGTTTTGTAAGCCTCATCCTTATTGTCAGTAACAAAATGCACTGTTCCAAAGATCTTCAATGGTTTAAGTTGCTGTTCAAGCTGGGTCATAACAACCCACTGCTTGGGATACATCATCATAACATCACTGGTCCAGAGTTTGCTTGCTTCTACCATAATGCACACTTCCTAAAAATGGTTTCCTGCAATCCATTTTATCTGTAGATAATCGTAGCACTTTATCACAAGAATTTCAACAATAACTTTGGAAACAAAGTTACTAAATAATATGTACCCCCACGCGAGTGCAAAATGAGTTTCGCACTCGACAAAAGTTTTCACGCAAAGGAGACACACCCATGACACTAACAGGCTTAACCAGAACAACCTACACGCTCGACTCTGTACCCATAGGCAGTGGCGGTGAAGGCGATATCTACCGCATTGTTGGAGACACGGACGTAGGGGCGATTACCAATCGCCCGCAGAAAGTTGCAAAAATCTACAAAGATGGGGTGCTTAATCAAGAGCTTGCGGAAAAGCTCAATTTCATGATTGACAATCCACCGAATGACACAGTGCTGACCCAAGTTGCATGGCCACTAGATATGCTTGGCGGTGCAGACGGCAAAGTCTGTGGCTTCGTCATGCCGGAGCTGAGCATCAATGCCGAGCTCGGCGAGATATATAAATACCCTGCCACCCTCCCGATTTCCACACAATGCTTCTTATCGCAACGAATTCCCGCACTTAATTACTGTCAATGTAAGCGTGGGATTTGCGGGCGTGTTTTATTGTACGTTCTTATGCTTTTTTTCCAAATCATCACGTGCTCTAAGCACATTTTTCCGCTTAACAAATTTTATGTGGAAGTCCTGCTTGCAGTGTGGTATACTGTGCGTGTTGAAAAGTTTGAATGTTGCCGGAGGTGTTTGAGATGGAAGCTGTTAGGCAAGTTATTGATAGCACATTGTTAAGTGGCATTATACCTTTGCCCAAAAAGTTTGAAAACAAGAGAGTTGAAATTGTTGTTTCTCTAAACGAGGAAGAAAAGGCTATCCCCTCATTGTCAATGAGTGATATTGATTCAATGTTAAAGGGTTCAATAACCGAATCCCTAACGGGAGCTATCCCTCAAACAGAAAAAACCCTTGACAATTACCGTGCAGAGAGGCTTTCAAAATATGAATGTTCTAATTGATACAAATGTTGTATTAGACCAACTTGTTAGACGAGAGCCTTTTTATGAAAATGCGGAAAGAATACGTTTATTGTCTGAGAAGGGATATATTAACAGCTATATATCAGCCTCTGCGATTACAGATATTTATTATATCGCCAAAAAGGAATTGAAAGATAAGAATGTAGTTGTTAAGTTGATAGAAAAGCTCTTGGAGACATCAAATATTGCCGCTGTGACTGAATCGAGCATCCACGAGGCTTTGGGTTTAAAGTGGGATGATTTTGAGGATGCCGTACAGTATTCAGCGGGTCAAAACATTTCAGCAAGTTATATAATTACCAGAAATCCAAATGATTTTAGAAATAGCCGGATTGAAATAGTATCCCCGGAAGAGTTTCTGAGTATAGTTACTGATGGGTAAGCGGGCAACCGCTTATCGGTAGGTGAAACATATCTGCATATTCGATGAGTTTTACATTATCAGGTATATTTCGCTTGCACTCTGCGCTGTACCCGGATTTTGAGAAGATATAGTAGTTCATATCTGCATAGTTGAACATTTTGCTTTTTTCTATTAGATTATACAGTACATCTTGCTTGACCTTTTCATTTGTCCATTTGCATTCACAAAAAATCGCATGGGTATCTTCAAACGCAATTATATCAATCTCTTGCTGTGACTTTGTTTGTGGGTTTGTGCCCCACCACCGTCCTGCATCCCTAAAGTAAAACGGTAACCTTTCCGCAATGTTCTCTCTCCAGAGATATTGCATGCAAATGTCCTCAAAGACATCTCCCATAAATGCTGATATTTGTGGTTCAATGCTCTCAAAGACTTTCTTGCCCGCGCCTGATTGGATTTGTGAGATGTTCTGAGGCACACTCAAATTTATTGCCTGAGTACATTTTGTTTAGTTTTCCCAGTTCGCTTTCCCTGCCGATAAACATAGCCGCTCACCTCGCTATCTTATGAGTTAGTAACTCTAGAGTCTATATTAAACGGTTGCCAAGAGTTTGTCAAGTAAGTGCAGGGTGGTCAAACAGTGTTCATGCTTTAAGAAATATTGCCATCGTCCCTCCCCTCTTTATACGCCTTTTTTATCAAAAACCATTAAAGTAATGTTGTCCCTGCCTCCGTTTTCCATATTCTGCACATTTTCTATAGCAAAACACAGTATCTTGTGTTAGAATGTATATTAATGCTTTATGAAGGGGGCTGTTGTTGCTTTGAAATCACTTAATCGCGCAATCGACAGATTTTGCAATAAGCACCGAGGTTTCGGAATACCGAGACTCATGCTGTATATAGTCATAGCGACCGGAATTGTCTTTTTGGTTGGAGGAGCCGGGCTTCGCAATACTCTTGCATTTCATCCGGGACTTATATTCCAAGGGCAGATTTGGAGACTCTTCACATGGATTTTTATACCTACAGGAGCGGGGGCAGGCGCAGGTCTGGGATTGGGTATATTCTTTACATTAATAATGCTGTACTTTTACTACTTCATCGGCAGTACGCTGGAACGTGAATGGGGAGTCGGAAAATTCACCATATACTATCTGATTGGTATGCTGATACATATAGTTTACGGACTAATCGTCTGGTTGATTTTTGGTTCAGGGTTTTTCTTCGCCAATCCTTCATTTTTAAACCCAATGTTCTTAAACTTATCCATGTTCTTTGCATTTGCAGTATTGTTCCCGGATTTCACCATAAGGTTATTTCTTATAATTCCAATCAAAATAAAATGGGTCGCAATTTTTAATGCAGTGTTCTTTAGCTACTCAATTATCGGAGGCATGATAGCCGGACAGTTTATTGCATCATTACTGCCGCTCGTTGCATTTCTGAACTTTTTCCTCATATGCGGAAATGACCTGCTTTCAAACATTCGGCCACTGGCAGCAAAGAGCTCACCGCAGACGATAAACTTCAGGCAAGCCGCAAAAAAAGCAAAAAAGGATCTTGCAGATAAACCATATCGACACAAGTGCGCCGTATGCGGAAAAACTGACACAGAGTTTCCGAATATGGAATTTCGCTATTGCTCACACTGCAGTGGGTACCACTGCTTCTGCGATGAACACATCAACAGCCACATACATTTCGATTAACGGGTTTCCACTGCGCTTTTGAGATGCCGGGCGGGAAAGACAGACATGAAAAAACGTAAAACAATCACAAAAATTACATTTCTGACGTTATTCGCCGTACTGCTGGCTATGCCCTCAGCTTGCGAGATAGTTTTAGCCAATGGTTCGGTGACTTTCGGCTTTGCAGAACCCTCACATATTCAAGCTGAGCCGGAGATTACTGAACCGGATGATTTACCGTATGACGAGTACTATGAAGAAGAGCCGGAACCTGAACCTGAAAGAATTCTCGAAGACGACCCGCTTGAGGGAATAGATTTTGACCCTCAGCCTGAAAATGAAGAAGAGGTTTTTACCGGACCGCCGTTGCTTTTGCCGTTTAACCCTCATGCGACAGAAAACACGGACCCTGAAATAATGATTGCCCTACACGGCATAAATGCGGGTGGCACAACACCGGAAGATTTCCTTCTCTATCCGCAGACCGATTTTGGATTTTCAGATGATTATGCAGAAATTGAAGGCATTACAACATTTCGAGGAAATAATTTCCGCGACACTGCATCCTTCGGATATGCAAATATCAGTGCCGGCTCTTTTGGCGAGCGATGGTCCCGCAACACAGGATCGCTCGTAGCGCCTACCGGCACCGTTTGGACAGGACACGGATGGTCGGGTCAACCGCTGATAGTTCGCTGGCCGCAGGAAACACGCGCGATAATGAATATGCATGATTGGGCAAGAGAGCAAGAAGACCTTGTCGAAGTCATATATCCTTCCATGGATGGCTTCATTTATTTCTTAGAGCTTACCACCGGGCGGGATACCAGAGACAGGCTCAACATTGGCTTTGTCCTCAAAGGAACCGGAGCTATCGACCCACGAGGTTATCCCCTGCTCTATGTTGGTGCAGGATATGTGAGTGCCCACGGACCGGCACGAATATTCATTATAAGCCTCATTGACGGCACGGTGCTCCACACATTCGGAAATAACGACGGATTTGCCCTAAGGTCATTATGGCACGCAGATGCCTCACCACTCGTAGATTCAGAAAATGACAGGCTGTTCTTTCCCAGTGAAAACGGATTACTCTATATTCTTGACCTAAACACAGAGTTTGACCCCGATGCGGGTACAATCTCCATAGACCCCACGACCGTGAGATGGCGTTTTCAAGGTAGGCGTTCCCATACAAACGGGCAATTCTGGCTCGGATTTGAAGCAAGCCCCATTATCCACCGTGGACATATGTTCCTCGCCGATAACGGAGGGCATCTAATATGCCTTGATCTCAACACTTTACAACCTGTTTGGGTTAAAGATGTCTTGGACGACACCAACACAACACCCGTTCTTTCCATCGAAAACGGTCATCCATATCTCTATGCAAGCACGGGCTTCCACGCCGGCTGGCGAGCGCCTGCAAGCGGCTCTGCCCCGATTCCCGTATGGAAAATAGATGCTGTCACCGGAGAAGAAGTCTGGAGGACTGATTTTAGCGCTTATACTGTTCCGGGACTCGCTGGAGGAGTACAGGGTTCCATAGCAATTGGCAGACACAGCCTTGACCATCTCATCTTTGTTCCTATCTCCAGATCTCCGACCATATCAAGCAGCACACTTGTTGCTCTCCATAAAGAAACGGGAGAAGTTGTGTGGGAGCACCGATCATCCACGTGGTCTTGGAGTTCCCCTGTCGTAGTATACAACGAGGACGGCAGAGGTTTCATAGTCCATACCACATCAAATGCCGATATCCATCTGTTTGACGGTCTCACGGGGGAACTGCTTAACAGGGTAAGTCTCGGCAGGCTTATAGAAGCCTCACCCGCTGTTTTTGAAAGCACAGTAGTAATAGGCACCCGCTGTCAGCGCATAATTGGAATTGAACTTACTTAAAGCAAAAAGCCGCGTATAGCGGCTTTTTGTTTAGCTGTATCTTTTGTTTTTGTTTTTGCGAGCTGCCTCGGATTTTTTCCGACGCTTAACACTGGGACTTTGATAATATTCTTTTTTTCTGAGATCCGAGAGGACGCCGGACTTTGCGCAATTGCGCTTGAATCGCTTAAGTGCGCTGTCAAGAGATTCATTATCTTTAAGATGTACTTCCGACATTTTTTCTACCCCCCTCTCTTAATACGAGCCATAGCGTAGTTTTCCTTTTGCCACTCACAGGCATCAAGTTTCTTGCAGACACCCACTGACACACTAAATTATATCGCCCAAAAGCTATAGTTGTCAACTGTTATTTTGACTAAATTAATCTATTTTGGTCCTTTCCGTACATACCAGGGCTTACTTTGAGGTTTAGCTTTCTCCTCACGCTCCTGCTCTGCATCGCGAACGTCTTCTTCATAATCAATAATTATTTTCTCTACGCTGCTGGTATCCCACTCTCGCAGCTCATGTAAAGCCTGGCTCACAGTCTTACGGACTTCAACGACAGGAGGCTCTTCTTCCTGTGCCACAAGTTCAAGCGGTGCAGAAACCGGAGCAGGCGTGGGAGTCGGTACAGGCGCCGGTACCTGCGGTACAACAGCTCTGACATCGAGATCCAAATCCAGTTTAGGTAATGCTGAAACATGCTTTGGCTCTTCAAGCTCACTGAGTATTTGACCCATCATAGCCTCTGTTCTGCGCTTTACGTCCGTACAGACACAAGCGAACATCATAAGGGTCAAAGCCTTGCGAATTCTGATTTTTGAGTTCGGGTTGGGGTCTTTATACTCCTTAATGACATTCTCGATAACAGCCTCAACGCCACCTCTCGAATGGTCACTGGCCTGCCCGCTTTGTTTTAAGGCCTCATATAAATAATTATATAACGTGCTCTCCTTTATGATAGCTTCACTGCCATCCTGAGACTTTCCATTGACATAACTCATAAGCATAGAGATATGTTCTAGTTTAATACACTCCTTGAGCGCATTAATGATGAGGATACGTGCAATATGAACTTCTTCATATTTTTTGCCCACAGGGTGCTTAACCCAACCTCTCTTGACCCAGTTTTGGATGGTTGACCCTTCAAGACCTGTGACACTGCATACTTGAGACAAACTCAACCCACCCGTTGCTTCAAGTAACATTTGAATCTTATCAAAGCCCTTAAGCCCTTGGTCAGATGAAGTTTTAGACGGTCCTCTGAGAGTGTCGGTACTTAGATTTAGCATAGTATCCTCCTAGCTGTATTCTTAATCGGAAAAGTAAGGATTTCCTTTATATACCGCAAGCACATGGTATTTTGCGCAAACACACGAACGAACCGTATGAATCGAGTTCTTTGCGGTTAAGGTATTATATCATAGGTTCCTGTGAACGTCAATAGTGTTTTTGTAGATTTTTACTAATTTTTTTCATCAAACGCTTTACTGCTTCAACAACTCGTCGATATCCATAGCTATATTGCACCCTTAGGCTCTTTATGGGTTCAGCCCTGTTTTATATATTTATTTAGTATAGTGTCAAGTTGTCTCACATCAATAGGCTTTGCAAGAAACTCATCAAACCCGCTTTCTACGAATAATTCCGCACTCCCTATCATAGCGTTTGCCGTAAGGGCAACAATCGGCTTTGTGTAGCCCATATCATGCAGCTTCTGCATCGTCTCAATACCATCCATTTCAGGCATCATGTGATCCATAAAAATAATATCGTATTCCTTGCCGTTTTCAACCAGTTCAATCGCTTCAAAACCACTTTTAACAGCCTCAATGTTGAGCTTATATGGCGCCATGAGCCCGCTTGCAACATGCAGGTTCAGTTGCATATCGTCAACTATAAGAACACGACCTGCGGACAATGTATTTCTTACTTTTTGACGCCTGTCAACAATTATATTGTCGGAAAATGTGAAATTTCTGAGTTGGGCAGCCATATCTTCGCCTATTACCTCGCTTCCCGCTGTTTTTTGCAGCAAACTCGCAGTGAAAGTACTACCCTTTCCAAAAGTGCTCTTTACTGTTATGGTACCACCCATTATCTCCGCCAAACGCTTTGCAATACTAAGTCCCAAGCCTGTTCCCTCTACGCTGCGGTTCATGTCGAGATTAAGTCTCAAGTATTCAACAAAAATTATGCCCAGGTCTTCCTCCTTTATCCCCTGTCCTGTATCTTCAACCTTAAAGGTCATGCGCACTACATCATCTTCTACTGTGTGACTCACTGTTAATTTGACGAACCCTTCTGAAGTGTACTTAATCGCATTTGAAATCAGGTTATTCAGAATTTGCTTTATTCTGCGTTCATCGCCACACAGTGTCTTCTGCAAGTATCTGCTCACATTTAAAATAAATTTTATATTTTTTGCACCTATATATGCAGCATTTAACGAGCAAACCTCATTTATGAGTCTTGGTAAATCATAGTTTTCTTCAACGACATCCATCTCGCCCATTTCAATCATTGACATATCAAGGGTATCATTTATGAGCTCAAGCAAATGACTACCCGCATTATGTATATTTTGAATGGCATAAAAACTCTCCTGTGGAAGGTCTCTTTCCCGTAATTGTATTTGAGCTATACCGAGTATTGCATTTAAAGGGGTGCGCATTTCATGACTCATACGCGCCAAAAATCGGGTTTTTGCCCGATTTTCCTCTGTCGCTTGCATCTCATTTCGTAATGCCGCTTTTATGGGTCGCAAATCGTGATTATAAGCTATAACCAAATGCCTGTCATCACGTTTGGTACGAACAAGCGTTACGTCAACAGGCACGAGTTCATCACTGTCGAGTTTTTTATGCACCCACTCATAATGTATAATACCCTCTTCCCCGAAGAGCACTTCGTCATACATAGCTTTTGCCTTTTCCACAGATTTTGTGCCGTCCGGTTGATGTTCCGGATACGTTTCGCTATGTCTGCGAATGTATTCATTTTGGTCATTTAACTCAAAAATTTCCTCTACTTTTCTGCTTACTTCAAGAAGGGTTCTCTCATCATCCCATAGCTCAATATACATCGGAGATGAGTTGAGATACGTCCGCATAATTTCATTTGCATTATGCATTTGCTTATACGACTTTTCCAGTATTCGGGCGAGCACCCCAACTTCATTGGAAGAACTGACATCAATAGAATTTTCAACCACTTTTGAAAGATGGATATTGCCGGACGAAACATCATTGGCAAATGAACCGACTTTTGCAAGGGGATTGCTTATAAGCCGTGTTACCGATAAATACATGAGAGCCATTAAAATTATTATGAACACACCAAAAAACAAAAATGCCATCAGCAACAGGTTATTCACGCCTGACATGACATATTCGTAGGGTACACTTATGTGCAAAGTCCAACCTATTGCGGGAACTAAGTACGATGTCAGATACCTCCACGTACCATCGTCGGCGTGAAATAAAATTAACTCGCCTTCCTCAGTGACGGTGTTAAAATACTCCCTGTACTCATCCACATCGCCGATGTTTCTTTTAATAAATATATTATCGGCTGTAAGGTACGGCAAGTGCGCCTCGTTTGCTGTATGCGTGATAATATAGCCGTCTTCATCTGTTAAAAACACATAAGAGCTTTCAATAACAACTATATCCCGAACCATGTCAAGAACTTCCGGCAAAAGGAAATCAACCGCAATTACTGCATCATCTGCACTGCGAAGAGCAAACCAGTCGTCTACTTGCAATACTCCCAATCTGGCAGTTGTTCTAATTCTCTCATAAATCTCCTCAGAGAGCATACTTCCCACTACACTATAAATAAACCACGTGCCTAATGACGTAAGAAAAAGTGCGACTATAAGTACGCTTATCATAAATTTTGCTCTGATAGATTTCACAAAAGACATACGAACGCTACCTCTTTATATTATAGTAACATTTCCACTGCATCATAACATAATTTTATATAAAAAACAACTGTGCAAGTACATTACACAGTTGTTTGTATGTTGATACTAAACCTTACTTAACTTCGACTTCCGCACCTGCTGCAGAAAGTTTTTCCTTAATTTCATTTGCTTCGTCTTTGTTGACACCCTCTTTAATTTTTGCGGGAGCCGACTCAACAAGAGCTTTTGCCTCAGCAAGACCAAGACCCGTGATAGTCCTGACTTCCTTGATAACCTTAACTTTCTCTGCACCAAAGCTGGTCATTGTGACTGTAAATTCAGTTTGCTCTGCATCAGATGCAGCCGGACCGGCACCGCCTGCTGCCGCAGGAGCTGCCATAGCAGCCGCAGAAACACCAAACACTTCCTCAAGTTCTTTAACCATCTCTGAAAGTTCGATAACTGTCAGGGTTTTTATTTCTTCGATAAGTTTTGTTACTTTATCACTTGCCATTATAAATATACCTCCATAAAATTAATAATTAGTTATGCATTTTCCGCAGGGGTCTCGGCTGCTTCCGCCGCCGGAGCTTCGCTCGCTTCTGCTTTAGGAGCTTCCGCTGCCGAAGCTTCCTCTGTTTTTTCCTCCGTCGCCGGAGCCTCTGATGCCGGAACCTCAGCCTCCACTACGCCGCCGCCTTTTTCCGCCGCAGCTTTGAGAACAACCGCAAGACTTGTAATCGGCGCAAGCAATGTGCCGAGAAATTGAGCCTGAAGAACAGGCAAAGCAGGAATACTGGCGATAGCGTTTACCTCATCGACAGAAAGAACCTTGCCATCCATAAAACCGGCTTTGATTTCAAAGTATTCGGGCAATTTGTCTGCATATTCCTTGATGATTCTTGCCGGAGCAATCGGGTCATCATTGCTTGTAGCAAGAGAAGTTGTACCAACCAACATTGATTCCAAAGAATCAAAGCCAACGTTCTTAACAGCAAACTTCATGAGCCTGTTTCTGATTACGCTGTAATCAACACCGGCTTCACGCAGTTTCACACGCATTTCTGTATCCTCGATAACAGTGATACCTTTGTAGTTCACAAAAACACCGGACTTGCTTTTAAGTCGATCAGTCATTTGGTTTACAATTTGTTTCTTTTCCTCAAGAATTTTTGCACTTGGCATTGTAATTTTCACCTCCATTTACAGTTAAAGTATGCGCAACCATAGAAAAAACCCCTGCCAAAGACAAGGGCAAACAGCCAAAAATCAGGCCGTCCTAGGTAGGATTTACGAAAAACCACCTACTGTCTCAGGAACGCCAAAGCATAATATCAAAAAAGTAAAGACTTGTCAAGTTTTTTTCAAATACCGAGCAGCAGATTTAAGCATAAGTCGCTTTGTTACACCATCAGCAAAATCAATCTCAAGCAAAGCATCACCGCCCCCGGGATCAATATTTTTAATCACACCAACCCCAAAAGCAGTATGATTAACACTGTCTCCCACGCTAAAATCAGGCAAAACCGACGGTTTTGCAGCCGAAGCAAAAGGCAAACCGGAAGCAACCGTATTTTTTAGCGAATGGTTTTTCCCCGGCTTGAACTCGGCACTCTTGCGCCTACCATAACCATCGTAAAAGTCGAAATCGCCGCCATGACTGTCGCCAAACCCAAAGTCAAAATCCCTGACAACGAAATCAGGCTCATGAGAGACAATATTCTCCTCATCAATCTCACGGACAAAACGTGACGGCTCGGCAGTAATAGTCTTACCGAAAATCATGCGACTCTGCGCACTAATAAAAAACAGCGACCTCTCAGCCCGGGTCATAGCAACATAACAGAGCCGACGCTCCTCCTCCATCTCCTCGGGGTCGCCGAGAGACCGAGAACCGGGAAAAATACCCTCCTCAGCACCGACAATGAAAACAGTATCAAACTCCAGACCCTTAGCGCTGTGCATAGTCATCATTAAAACACGGTCTGTATCGCTGTCGTCGCGGTCTAAGTCAGTATAAAGCGCAGTCTCACTGAGAAAATCAAACAACGAACCACCGACCTCATTGACGAAAGCGATTATATTTGTCTTAAGCTCCTTAACATTTTCAATCCGAGAAATGTTCTCTTCAAGATTCTTTTCGCTGAGCATCTTAAGATATCCGGATTTGAAAACAAGTTCATCGTACAAAACATCCAGCGGAACACTAACCGAAAGCTCACGAAGCTCATCAATCATGTTAGCAAAACTATGCAGTTTACCTGAGGCACTCCTAAGATTCTCGTAATTTTGTGACTCCCTGATAGCCGAAAAAAAAGAAATGCCAAGCTCAGCCGCGACAGAAACAAGCCGAGAAACAGTTGTGCCGCCAATGCCTCGAGCAGGATTGTTTATTATCCTGAGAAGCCTCACATCATCGTGCGGATTATGGATGACACATAAATACGCAAGCATATCCTTGATTTCCGCACGCTCATAAAACCCCGTACCGCCAAAAATACGATAAGGGATGTCACTGCGCTTAAAAGCAGTCTCAAACTGGTTCGACTGAGCGTTCATCCTGTATAAAATCACATGGTCCTGCCACTTACGCCCATCTTTGACACTTTGTAAAATTGTATCAACCACAAGAGAAGCCTCCCCGCGCTCGTCAGGAACAACGTGCAAAACCGGCTTTTCGCCGAGCGAATTCTCTGTCCAGAGGCTTTTGCCTTTCCTTCCGCGATTACGCTTGATAACATCGTTTGCCGCACTTAGAATATAACCGGTAGAACGATAATTCTGCTCAAGCCTGATTACTTTTGTGTTTTTAAACTGCTTTTCAAAACTTAAAATATTCTCAATGGTAGCCCCGCGAAACTTGTAAATACTCTGGTCGTCGTCGCCCACAACGCAGATATTTCCATGAAAACCTGCTAAAGCGGCAGTGAGTTGATATTGCAGATTATTTGTATCTTGATACTCGTCAACAAGCACGTACCTAAACCTCTTTTGATAACGCTCCAGAATATCCGGGTTTTCCTTAAATAACTTGACAGTAAGGAGAATAAGGTCGTCAAAATCCAGTGCATTTGACCCCTTCAGCCTCTTTTCATACTCAACGTAAGCCTGACCGATGACCTTCCTTCGGAAATCAAACGATTTTTCAGCAACTGCAAGAAACTCCTCTGCAAAAACAGACTCGTCCTTTGCACGGCTGATATAATTAAGAACTAGTTTATGCGGAAAATCTCTCTCCTCGATTTCCAAATCTTTTAAAATACGCCTCATCAGCGCACCACAGTCCGCCGTATCGTATATCGCAAAATCATTAGAGTACCCGAGCCTGTCAATATCCCGCCGCAGGATTTTTGCGCAAGCAGAATGAAAAGTGCTCGCCCAAACATCTGAACCACCCTCAATCTCCATGTTTAAAAGCCTGTCCTTCATCTCCCCCGCCGCCTTGTTAGTGAACGTGATTGCAATAATTTCCCAAGGTTTTACATCTGTATTTTTAATAATATTTGCAATGCGGTTAATCAGAACAGTTGTCTTGCCGCTACCCGCCCCGGCAAGCAACAAAAGCGGTCCGTCAGTAGTAAGCACAGCCTCTCGCTGCATACTGTTTAAATGTGAAAATTCGTTATTATCTATTGTCGTTTCCTCCTTTACTGGTCACTTTGATATAAGTCTTAAAGGCTTGTTCAGTACTGAATGCCAAACTTTCCGTTCCAAACGATATCTCGATAATTTTGCGGGTCTGTATCCCCTTCGGTGCTAAAAACCAAAAAATGCGAATCCTTCCCGACACCCGCATCAGCGCGCAAATCCGCAAGGTCGTCATTTGTCAAAAGTCCAAGCAAAAAACCCATGCCGGAAGCCCCCGACTCACCTGAAATAACCCTGGTGTCACCCTCAAGCGGCGCACCGAGCACCCGCATAGCCCTTGCAGCATCAGCATCGTCAATCGAAGCAAAATAATCGCTCTTGCTTTTCATGATATCCCATGAAACCGGACTAGGCTCACCACAAGCAAGACCCGCCATGATAGTCCTCATCTCACCGCCGACATTCACAACCTCACCATCTCCGCGAAGTGCAGAACGGTAATAACAATCCGCAACATGCGGCTCGACAACAAAAGACTTAGGAACCATATCACCATAGAAGTTTGACACAAACGCCTGCGCAGAACCCGCAAAAGCACCGACTCCTGCCTGTAGAGACACGTGCGTGGGCACTACACCGACTTGCTCAAGCTGCTCACACGCTTCAAGCGCCATTACGGCATACCCTTGCATAATCCATCCGGGAATATCCTCATAGCCCTCCCAAGCAGTATCTTGAATTATCTCACTGTTTGGCGAGGCAGAAGCAAGACCCCTGACAAAACGAATGGTATCGTCATAGTTTAGCTCGGAAATAGATGCCTCAGCACCCTCATTGAGAATGTGCCTGAGTCGAACTTCCGAGCAACCCTTGTTCATGTAAACAACAGCCCTTTGCCCCAGTTCTCTTGCAGCCCAAGCCACAGCACGCCCATGGTTGCCGTCCGTGGCGGCATAAAAAGTAAACTCACCCAACTCACTAGCAGCCGCAGGGAGCGAACTATAATCAAGTTCCCAAACAGACTTACCCAGCACCTGTGCAATATATGAAGCAATGGCAAAAGTGCAACCCAAAGCCTTAAAAGAATTTAAGCCAAATCTATATGACTCATCCTTGAGGTAAATACCACCGATGCCCAAACTCTCTGCTAGCCTGTCAAGCGACACCAAAGGCGTAGGAGCATACTGCGGGAAACTTCTGTGAAACTCACGGATTCGCTTAACCACATCAGGCTCCATCAACGCCAAACCTGCGCAATCACTCTTTTGTAAGGTATTGCTTACCCACTTAATCATACCTGAGCAAACTCCTAACTTATAAAATACCTACCGCATCGTTGAACTCACATATAAGTTCGTCTATCCGGTCAGCCTGCCCTTGCACAGCTTCAAAAGTCTTATCCTGATGGTACCACAGCTCTTCAAGTTCCTCGGCAGATCTTCCCTGCTGCTCAACCCATGTGTAATATTTAAGGTTGTGAACTCTCCTTCGCTCCGAGAAAGTCAATTCAAGAATATTATCAGTACCCGCACTGAGTAATGAACGCGAAAAATCAACAGAAGCCCTTGAACCGGAATAGACACCCTCAGCTACTCGCAGTTCCTCAATCCTCGACCCGTACATTTCCGAGCAATCGGTGAGGACGGTAGCCACAACATCCTTATAAGTCAACTCGTAGTGTTTCGCAAACTTGATTGCACACAGCATATTTGCAATGCCTGAAATCCCCATAAGCGCAAGGTTATTAACGTCAACGGGATCCATTCCAACCTCGTCTGTAAGAAATTCCTTACCCGCCGGCTCGTTGAATAACCGGAGCAGTTTCATGGCATCGGCATCATCAATCGCAATAGCCATATCGGTATTCTTGACATTGTGAATCCACGGAATATGCTTGTCTCCGACACCCTCAATCCGATGGTCGCCAAAACCATTGTTTAGTATCGTCGGGCACTGCAACGCCTCACCGACAGCAATTTTAGAATGTGCAAAGACCTGTTTTAGGTAATCCCCTGCCCCAAGTGAACCGGCAGACCCGGACATAAGACAAATGCCCGAAAAATTAAGTTTATCCTTCGAGCTTGACTCAATATCCTCAAACACCTCACGGATAGCATTACCCGTAACTTTATAATGCCAGAGGTAGTTGCCCATTTCCTCAAACTGATTAAAAATCATAACATCATCACGAGTAGCTCTGAGTTCATTCGTCTTGTCAAAAATCTCCTTGACGTTGCTTTCAGACCCCGGAGTAGCAATAATCTCACCGGCAATCTGTGAAAGCCAGTCAAAACGCTCACGACTCATCCCCTCAGGCAATATCGCAACAGACTCACAAGCCAAAAGTTTAGAATTAAATGCACCACCCCGGCAGTAATTGCCCGTAGAAGGCCATACCGCCTTTTGCGTAGCAGAGTTAAACTGCCCCGTAATAAGACGTGGCGCAAGACACCCAAACGAAGCACCCACCTTGTGGCAACCCGTTGGAAAATACTTCCCTACCATGCAGACAATCTTTGCTGAAACACCTGTAAGTTCTGACGGAAGCTCAATATAATTAGGCTTCCCAAACAGCCCCCCTTTCGGCGTTGGTTCATTCTTCCAAGTTATACGAAAAAGGTTAAGTGGAGAGTATTCCCACATACCTGCATTTTTCAGTTTCTCTGCTGTCTGCTTCGGCACCTGTGTTTCAGGGTACATCATCTGCTCAAAAGTCGGAAGCACAATCCTATTCTCCCGCGCCTTCCTTATATTATCCTCCAAGCCTTCTTTACAAATGGTTAAATCAATCATAACGCTAAGTCCTTTCACTTAATGCTGCTTATTATCTGCGGATAGTTATGCAATTAACAAGTATGGCACAAGGATAACATATCCGCAAACAAAATTACAGTTTTTTAGTGCAAAAAGCGAAAAAAAGTAGTATACTACAATCTATGAGCAAAATAAATATGATAATTAAAGGCGACATATGCTATAGTAAAACGCAAAAAGAACTAAAAACAGTCAAAGGCGGTTATCTGGTCTGCGAGGATGCCATTATTCAGGGCGTATTTACAAAAATCCCGGAGAAATATCGCTCGTTCCCGCTGAAAGATTACAGCGGCAAACTCATAATACCCGGGCTGATTGACCTGCACACACACGCACCGCAGTATGCATTTCGCGGGCTGGGGATGGATATGCAACTCCTTGACTGGCTGGATACATACACATTCCCGGAAGAATCCAAATACTTACATATCGACTACGCAGACAAAGCATATGCTCTGTTTGTCAAAGCGTTAAAATCCGGTGCTACCACGAGAGCATTGATTTTTGCTACGCTCCACACCCCCGCAACCTTGCTACTCATGGAGAAACTTGAGCAAACAGGACTTATAACAATGGTAGGCAAAGTCGCCATGGACAGAAACTGCCCTGACATACTCAGACAGGAAAGCGCAGAGGCAGCATATATATCGACTAAAGCATGGATAGAAAGCTCACTCAAAAGGTTTAAAAGTACAAAGCCAATAATCACGCCCCGATTCATACCGACATGCTCTGATGAACTGATGCAAAAACTAAAGCATCTTCAAGAACGCTACTCCCTTGCCGTCCAGTCTCATTTATCCGAAAGTCAGAGCGAAATAGAATGGGTAAAAAAACTTAGCCCAAGCACAAAAACTTATGCACACGCCTACGAGCAATTCGGGCTGCTTGGCGGCGGCAAAGTCAAGACCGTCATGGCACACTGCGTATGGAGCGAAGGTGAGGAAGAACAGCTCATTTTCGACAACAACGTCTATATAGCGCACTGCCCCGCCTCAAACACACACCTATCTTCGGGAATAGCACCCATCAGAAGATTCTTAGAAAAAGGCATCAAAGTAGGTCTGGGAAGCGACATAGCAGGTGGTCCGCATCTATCCATTTTTCGAGCTATTAGCAGCGCTGTGGAGGCATCTAAGATGTACTGGCGGCTAATCGACCGAGACTCTCCGCCGCTTACATTAAACGAAGCATTTTATCTGGCAACAGCCTGTGGCGGCAGCTTTTTCTCCAAAGTCGGCAAATTTGAACGCGGATATGAACTTGATGCACTCATAATAGACGATAGTAAAATTCCAACCACAAACCCACTGGAAATAGAAGAAAGGCTCGCTAGAATTATCTATTATTCTGACGATAACCATATACTGCAAAAGTATGTAAACGGAAAAGAGGTGTTTTCAAGTGAATAACATTAGTTCGTCCATACCAAAAATAGACCACTTGGAAAAAGCAAACGGCAGTGCAATATATGTCTGCGACTATGACACTGACGATATGCTGCACGGTCGGCTCCTCCGTTCATCCATAGCAAAAGGCATCGTAAGGAATGTAAGGATTCCTGAGTTGCCCGACGGTTACTTTTACGTGGACAGCACTGATATTCCCGGGAAAAATCAAGTTCACATGATTCAAGATGACACCCCTGTTTTTACAAACGATGTACAGTTTATCGGCGAACCCATAGGGATGCTTGTAGGCCCTGACTTGAAGAAAGTCGGCAGCCTACTCAGCGAAACTCAAGTAGAGTATGAAAACCTAGCCCCTGTGTTTGATGCCCGCGGCTCAGAAGATATATTCTTTGATTTCAATATCGAAAAGGGCGATGTTGAAGCTGCGTTTGCCCATGCCGATAGAATTATTGAAGGCAGTTTTGAAACAGGTCTTCAGGAACACATCTATCTTGAAACAAACGGCATGATAGGAAAATTTCAAGACGGAAAAATGATAATACACGGCTCGCTCCAGTGCCCTTACTACGTACATGGAGCACTTGTAGATGCAACGGCGCTGACACACGAAAATGTTATAGTCAAACAAGATGTAACGGGCGGCGGATTTGGCGGCAAAGAAGATTTTCCCTCTGCACTCGCTTGTCAGGTTGCAATAGCGGCATTTAAGGCAGACGGAAAAAGTGTGCGTGTAGTCTTTGAGCGCGAGGAAGACATCATAGCAACAAGTAAACGCCACCCCTCATACTGTGACTACAAACTCTCTGTCAAGGATGGAAAAGTCACCGGCATGGTTTCTGACATTATAGTTGATGCAGGTGCTTACACAACAATGAGCATGGTTGTCCTGCAACGAGCGACAATCGGTTCATCCGGTGTCTACAACATAGAAAACATAAAAGTACGCGGACGCGCACCAAAAACAAACACGGTACCTAACGGTGCATTTCGCGGTTTTGGCGGCCCGCAAGTTTTCTTTGCCATAGAGATGATGATGACACATGTGGCAAAAGAACTCGGTGTTGACTCCGCAGAGTTTAAGCTAAAGCACATTGTACAGCAAGGCGACCTCACCTCAACAAGCGGGAAATACCACTTCCCTGTCCCCCTAAAGCAAATGGCTGCTAAAGTCCTAAAAGAGAGCGATTACTTCAAAAAACAAAAACAATATAAAAACCAAACAGGCAGATACAGAAAAGGCATAGGCTTCTCGCTCGTGTTTCATGGAGCAGGCTTCACTGGCAACGGTGAGCGAGATATAATAAAAGCAGTTGCGCACCTCAAAAAGCTGAAAGACGGCAGAGTAGAGATTTTAACGGCTAACACAGATATGGGTCAAGGCCTTGCTACTACCTTTACAAAAATCGTATCTAAAACACTGGACCTGCCACCCGAAAAAATAATCTTCAGCCTCCCCGACACATCCAGAGTTCCAAACTCAGGACCAACGGTTGCCTCTCGCTCAATAATGGTCGTCGGCGAGTTGCTTCGCAGAGCTGCGATTCGTTTAAAAGATGAATGGATCGAAGGTGAGGAGCAACTCATTGAGCAGCGTTATGAGCATCCGAGCTTCATGATTGCTTTTGATGCCGTGAACTTCAAAGGTGATGCCTACCCCACTTACTCATGGCAGGCAACAGTCGTCGAAACAACCATAGACACTCTGACTGGAGGCATTTCAATCGACAATGTTTGGGGTTCTTTTGACGTTGGTACGCCGATTGATGAAAGCATTGTTATAGGACAGATGGAAGGCGGCATCATACAAAGCCTGGGATATGCCATCATGGAAAAGTGTACTATATATAATGGTGCAATAAACAACAAAAAACTCTGCGACTACATTATCCCCACCGCACCGGATTTTCCGAACATGAATGTTTATCTGTATGTGGACGAATATCCCGAAGGACCATTCGGAGCAAAAGGAGCAGGCGAAATGTCACATGTAGGCGGAGCACCCGCAGTGCTGGATGCTATTCAAAACGCACTCGGCACAAAACTAAGCAAAATCCCCTTCATGCCCGAAGATGTTCTCGATATTCTGCGAGAGGAGAAGCTTGATGATTGACATTATAAAGTTTAACTTAAATGATAAAGAAATATCTTATACCGGAAGCGCCTCGGCAAGGCTTTTGGATTTCCTGCGTGATGAGAAAAAAATGACCGGAACAAAATGCGGGTGTAAGGAAGGCGAATGTGGAGCTTGCTGCGTGATAATTGACGGCAAAACGGTGAACTCCTGCCTTGTGGCAATGGGCAGTATTCACGGCGCAAGCATTATTACAATAGAAGGCTACAGCAAAACAGAAAGATTTGAAACCCTGAGCAAAGCATTTGAATCGGTCTCGGCAATCCAGTGCGGATTTTGTATGCCGGGAATGCTACTCTCATCAGAATGTATACTCGATGGCAATCCCAAACCCTCAGAAACCATTGTAAGAGAAGGACTTTCAGGCAATCTTTGCCGTTGTACGGGATATAATTCTATAGTAAAAGCGGTACTAAAAGCATCTGAGAAAGGAGGCGGTTTGTGGTGAAAAACCTCCTTCCGGAGACACTAGAGGATGCATTGACCATATATTTTGGGCAACCTGAACTCGTGCCATATTCAGGCGGCACAGACATAATGGTCGGTTCATCCTGTGAGGACAAAAATTTTTTATTTATTAACCGTATCCCCGAACTAAAGCAAATTCGCCTTGACAATGAGTTCATCCGCTTCGGCTCAGCCTGTACTTTTACCGAAGTTATCGAAAATGACCTCACACCCACGATACTAAAAGAAGCATGCAAAAAAATCGCAGCTCCTGCAATCAGAAATGTCGGAACTATAGGAGGCAATATTGCCAATGGCTCTGCAAAGGCTGACTCTGCTTTAATCTTCATGGTAACGAATTCCTTACTTCGATTGCAGGCCCATGGCTCAGAGCGAATACTCCCCCTGAGAGACTTCTATATCGGCAGAAGTAAGACCGCAATAAAACAGGGCGAACTAATTTCAGAAATACTAATGCCGAAACAAAACTTAGATAACTATTACTATGAGAAAGTCGGAGCAAGAAAAGCTCTGTCAATATCAAGAGTGTCCTTTGCAGCCATTTTAGATGTAAGTGACGACATAATCAGAAACTGCGCAACAGCCTTTGGAGCAGTCAGTGATGTAATACTACGTCCAAGCGAGATAGATAATATGCTGATAGGCAAATCGATAAAAGAAGCAAAAGCAATAAAAAGCACCTATATTGCGACACTAGACAAGGCAATAGTGCCCCGCAGCGGACGTGTAAGCATAGAGTTTCGTAAAGATGTCTGCATGAATCTAATAAGTGATTTTCTAGAATCAAACGGTATCTAGTAACGAAAATTGCTCAATACATATATAATATTTATTCACAGAGAAATTCAGCCTAAAACCATAGTAAAACGCTGCTTACTTCTTATAAAGACCGTGCGCACATAATATGCAGTCAAAAGACCTCGTATTCACGTCAGTTGTTGTGAAAGCGAGGTCTTTTGTTTATTAGTATTTTCAAGAGTTTGCGTTTTATACCGTTTTATATCGTTATTTCCGTCTTCTCTCCTAAAACCCGAATAAGCTCAGATACTTCATCAGGTAACTCATGCAAATCCTCACACAAAATGACATGACCATCGAGTCTAATCGAATATTTTTCATTTTTCCCGAATAAAACACCATTATTATCGCTATCGTGAAAATCTTCCTCATTTATAAAGAGTGTAAACTTGTCAGTATACGGTGCGCCGGAGTAAGGGCAGAATATTTTACAGTTTCCGCACTCATTGCACATAAAGTCAATATGTATAATCTGCGCAGAGCCATTTACCTCAATATTCACGTTTGCTCTGTTCGGACAAACGTCCACACAGAGCTGACAAACCGATGGACACTCCAAGCAACGCCCAAATTCAGAAATCTCCGAATTACAGCGGTAATGAATTCCTTTTTTTCCTTTCGCAGCTTCTTTTTCAGTGCTAATGTTTAAATCAGCATATTTTTTAAAACTAATTTTAGCAATTGCAGAGGCGCATTTAGCTGCATCCGAAATTGCCTCGGCAACTGTCGCCGGACCTCGCTGAGCATCTCCGATAACATATACATTTTTGGACTTTGATTCCATAGTATCCTGATTGACCTCTACCTTACCTCTATCTGAAATAGAAATCCCAAGCTGCTCAAAGAAACTCAGCTTTACATCATTTCCTATAGCAGAAACCACGGAGTCAGCTTCTATCTTGACAATTTCACCGGTTCTTTTTGACCTTCTTCTTCCGGATGAATCAAGCTCACCGGGCCTCATGACCTCACAAATCAATTCGCCATTTTCATGACTCAGAGGCGAAAGCAACTCAAAGACCTTCACACCCTCGTCAAGAGCTAACTTTAGCTCCTCAAAATCAGCCGGCATATCTCTCACTTTGCGCCTGTAAATTATCAGAACTTCTGAAACCCCTGGGACTCTAAGTGTTGCTCGTGCTACATCCATGGCGGTATTTCCACCTCCCACGACTGCAACTTTCTTTCCAAGGCTCACATTTGAGGTTCTTTTGAGCCTTTTTAAGAGGTTTATTGCCTGTATTACCTCTCCCTGAGCGAGTTTTAAATTCAGCGCAGACTCTGCGCCAACAGCGAGGACAATATGCTCAAAACCCTGTGTTTTCAATGCTTCTAAGTCATTTATCTCTGCATTTAACTGCACTTTTACACCATAAGCCTCAATAAGAGCCAAATCCCTGTTTATTGCATCATTTCCTATCCTAAACTCAGGAATAACGTGGCTGACCAGCCCACCAAGCGTATTTTCACGCTCAAAAATGGTTACATTATAGCCGGAACGCGCTAAAAAATACGCACAAGATAGTCCTGCGGGTCCTCCGCCAACGACAGCAACACTGCTAATACGCTCACTTGACCTCTCAGCTTCATCAAGCAAACTCTCAAATGCCGACAATGCCGCTTTGAGCTTCACTGCGCGAATATCTACGCTCCCCTCATAGAAATCGCGGGTACACTTATTCATGCAGTTATGAGAGCAAATAGTGCCTGTTATATGTGGCAAGGGATTCCTTTCCGCAATAACTTTCAGAGCTTCGAGAGATTTACCCTCATCCATGAGTCGGAGGTAAGCGGGTACGTCCTGACCGAACGGACAACCATTTTGACATGGAGCAATGAAACAATCGAGCAGCGGAGCTTTATCTTCTAGTTTTCGGTCTGTCTTAGCTGTGAGTTGCTTCTCATATATAGATTCCCTGCATCCCTTACTAACCTTACTTGCCTTACCCACTAAAGTTTCAAGCCTTGCAATATCCACACTACTGAACCTAATTGCCGGCGCAGAAGCATCTAAACTACAAACCTCTGTCGCTCCCGACAACTCACTTGCAATTTGGTATAGTCTCTCATAACCGCCCGGCTTTAAAAGTGTAGTCGCAATAGTAATCGGCCAAATCCCCGTAACCAGCACATCTCGAATATTTCTCACATCTACACCACCCGAGAAGCTGATATGCAATTTCCCGTCAAACGCCTTTGACAGCCTGTTTGCAACCTCGATGGAAAGCGGGAACAACGAACGCCCCGACATATACATCTCTTCCCCCGGAAGCTCACCTTCAGTTATTTTCACAGGGAACGTATTAGTCAGCTTAACGCCAAACTCCAACCCTTGCCCGTCAGCCAGGACCTGCAAACGCTTAAGCATAGGAACAGCATCCTCAAACTGCAAATCCGCCTTAAAATGATGGTCGTCAAACGAAATATAGTCAAAACCCAGCCCATCGAGCGTATTTCGAGCAAACTCAAAGCCAAGCAACGTCGGATTGCACTTAATAAACGTGTGTAGCCCCTTTTCAGAAATGAGATACGTAGCAATCCGTTCAATCTCATCAGGCGGACAACCATGCAAAGTCGAAAGAGTAATAGAGTTGCAGATTTTCGCGCTGATACTGTCAATAAACTCCACATCGACATGCTTAAACCGAGAAACATTATCGACAGCCCAATCTCTGCATATTTTCCAGGACTTGGTATTCTCGGCATTTTTAAGCCCCTCAATGAAACAGTCTATCTTCTCTGACTTAATCCCATCGAGATCATAACCCACGCTCATATTGAAAATAAAGCCATCATCAACGCCTAGCCCAAGCTCACGGCTCAGCAGTTTAATGGCAAACCAGCCCTTTATGTATTCATCCATAGCCTGCGGCACATAAAGCTCCGTAGACCATTCCACATTATAACCCTCATCTTCGGCAAGAATGCAAGGCTTAGAAACAGGCAAATCCTCGCCATCAAGCAACTGCACAGTCTTTAACTCAAAAAAACGCGCCCCCGCCACATACCCCGCAATCAAATTCTGCGCAAGCTGCGTATGCGGTCCCGCTGCCGGACCAAAAGGCAAAGAGACCCGCTCCCCAAAAATCTCATAAGAGCGATTATTTCCACGCTCAACAAAATGCTTAAAAACACCAAAAACCGAACCTTCAGAACTATATTCTGTCAAAACCCAATTCATCAAAGCCCCAAAAGAAATCTGTCTCATCCTATCACTCATAGATTAATCCTCCGCCAAAGCTCTGCGGAAACCTCTCGGCATTTTGCTAAAACAGCATCAGCATCAATGCCAATCAGCTCACGGTCTTTCATTCTAACAACACCGTTAATTATGGTGGTTACAACACTACGCCCGCTAATGCCGAACAAAATATGCCCGTCAACATTATCCGACGACATAGGCGTAAGCGGCACATAATCACAAACAATGATATCCGCAACCGCCCCCGGCTCTAAAACACCAATTTTCGCATCAAAAGCACGCTCACACATAGCCGCATTGTTATAAAACAACATCTGCGGCACCTCGCTCCAAGCCGCAGAAGGGTCACGAAGCTCATGCTTGTGAATAATATTCGCAACCTTCTCAGACTCAAACATATCGTTAGTGTACCCATCAGTACCAAGACCGAGCAAAATACCCCGCCTAACCATCTCCATACAAGGCGGAATACCCACCGCATTACCCATATTCGACTCAGGATTATGCACGACCATAGTGTCCGTGTCTTTGATAATCCCCAGTTCATTCTCACCGACATGGATGCAATGCCCGGTTATAGTATTTTGACCCAAAATCCCAAGGTCACTCAGCCTCTCAATAACGCGTTTACCATACTTTTTTATGCTGTCGTCAACATCTTCCATACCCTCGGCAACATGAATATGAAAACCAATGCCGTCAGGAGTGTTTTCGCGGCAAAGCGCAATAGAATCATCCGACAAAGTAAACGAAGCGTGCATACCCATCATACCTTTAATCATATCGGACTTTTCAGTCATCGCAAAGCGAATAAAATCTGCATTTTCAGCCACAGCCTCACGCATCTTATCAACGCCGTCCCTGTCTGAGACCTCATAGCAAAGACTGGCTCTGACACCAAGCGATTTCGCTGCATCGGCAATCTTAAACAGACTACCCCGAATCCCACCATAGCTGGCATGATGGTCAAAAACAGTAGTACACCCGTTTCTGATACAGTCAATAAACGTTGCCATTGCACTGTAATAGGTATCTTCAAGCAATAGATTGCGGTCAATCGTCCACCACAGCCCATCAAGAATCTCGGGAAAACTCTTAGCGGAGTAACCCTTTATGGAAAGACCACGGGCAAAAGCGCTGTAAATATGGTTGTGCGCATTGATAAGCCCAGGCATAATCAAGCCGCCCCGAGCATCAACAAACCCCGCAGAAGCATATTCTTTCCGCAGCGTAACTGTTTCACCCACAGCCAAAATCAAAGAACCATCAGTAACAACTGCGCCATTTTCAAAAAACTGACAGGGCGCACCCCGAGTAACGAGCCGCCCATTTCCTATAAGAAGCATAAAACCACCCCTTTACAATATTTCCGGTTAGGAGGCGGAGTGAGGGTGTTTTAAATTTTTTGTGGCTAAGCGCCGCGAGGCCGGCACGCACATCGCGAGTCAGCGATAAAGCGATGGTACAAAGTATGAAGGCCGACCAGCGCCTAAAAGCCACATAAAATTTAAAACACCCTCACTCTGCCCCACCAGACTTACATTTTACCTATCCTTTAAGAAGCACTCGCACCGCTTCAATAGCAGTACGAATAGCAAGTTCAGTATCATGACTCTTCGGATTCGACAGCCCCTTTTTCTCGCGCTCCTGATTCCAGACAGTGTTGAGCACACAGCCCGCTTTAACTCCCAAAATCTGAGCAACGATATAAAGTGTAGCACTCTCCATCTCAGAAGCGAGACAACCCGCCTTTAACCAAGCATCCCACTTATCTTTAAGCTCATAACCAATGGGCATCCTATCAGGCGAGTGCTGTCCGTAAAACGAATCCTTGCACTGCACAACCCCTGCATGCCAAGTAGCGCCAATATTCTTAGCCCCCTGAACCAGCGCATTTGTAACATCCAAATCCGCTACAGCAGGAAACTCAATAGGAACATACTCCTTGCTGGTACCATCCTGACGAATAGCACTGGTAGCAATAACAACATCGCCGCCGACGACCTTTTCAGCCATACCGCCGCAAGTGCCGACACGGATAAACGTCTCAACACCCACCAAAACAAGTTCCTCAACGCAAATCGCAGTAGAAGGACCGCCCATGCCGGTGGAAATGACCATTACAGTCTCACCCTCAAGCTCTCCGAGCCAAGTGGTATATTCCCTGTTTTGACAATAAAAACGAGGGTTATCCAAAAACTGCGCAATCTTCTCCACACGCCCGGGGTCACCTGGCATTATGGCAAACTTCGCACCATGGTCATTACCAAAACCAATGTGATATTGCTTATCTGCCTTATCGCCCATCTCAGCGACCTCCCTTGTCGTAAGGCTGACCAACAGCCTTAGGTGCTTGAGTATTTTTGGAAGTAAATGAAAGGAATACAAGCGTTGCAACGTAAGGTATCACAGAAAAGAACGTAGACGGAATGCCTAAGTTACGTAAAAATGGAATCCCGGTAAAACTGTTTGCTATAGTTTGCAGTATACCAAAGAAGAAAGCAGCAAAAAGAATCCGCTTAGGCTTCCAAGCGCCGAAGATTAAGACAGCCAGAGCCAAAAATCCATATCCAAGCACTGAACCACTAAACGCAGATGCAATAGGCATAATCCAGATAAGACCACCTATACCTGCAAGCGCACCTGAAATAAGCACGCCGGCATATCGGATACCAACTACATTCACCCCAACAGAGTCTGCCGCTTGCGGATGCTCACCACACGCTCTGAGCCGTAAACCAAACTTAGTCTTGTACAGAACAAAAGCAGAAACTGCCAGTATTAAAAAACCCAAATAAGTGGTGATATAAGTGTTCTGGAAAAACATTGGCCCGAGAATCGGAATATCTCCCAGCAGTGGTACATTGCGGATAACGAATTGTCTGGGAAGAAATGAAACATGCTGTGTGCGAAAGGTTAAAATCGAAACATAAACAGCAAAAGCAGGAGCAAACATATTGATGGCAATTCCGCTTATAATCTGATTTGCCTTCAGGTTAATCGATGCAAAGGCATGAAGCAAAGCCATAACAATCCCGGTCAGCATTGCCACAATTAACGCAAGTAATAAAATACCGTGGTCTGTAGTCGCCTCAGGGTTTTGAAAAGCATTTAAAAATAAAACTCCGGTAAACGCCCCCATTACCATCTTCCCCTCAAGAGCAATGTTGACGATACCCGACCTTTCCGAAAACATACCTCCGAGTGCAACTATCATAAGAGGGATCATAAAGACCATTGTCTGCTGCATGATAAAAAAGAACATATCCATTGTTCGTCACCTCTTCCTTTTGGAAAATAGTCTGCCGAGATTATTCTTAACAACCAGCACAAAAGCGCAGAAATAAATTATAACAGATATGATAATAGTGACAAAATCAAGTGAGAATGCCGGCTGCAATTGCGTTCCGCCTAAAAACAGATATGCAACGAAAATACCGGAAAAAATAACGCCGATGGGATTAGTCAGTCCCAGAAAAGCCACAGATATACCCGTAAAACCTTGTGGAAGAAGAACCGGCATTGCTGTCATAGGCACACCTCGGGCATTCATGAAAAACAGTGCACCGCCGATTCCGGCAATTGCTCCGCAAATCAAAAAAGAGAAGACTATATTTTTGTTTTGGTTAATACCGGCATATTTGGCAGCATCCTTATTAAAACCACATGCCTTGAGCTCGTATCCAAAAGTAGTTTTGTCTAAAATAACATATACAGCAATCGCCAATAAAACCGCTAAAAT
>WQTE01000008.1 GCA_009786445.1 Oscillospiraceae bacterium
CCCCCCCCCCCGCCATACGGAGGATCCACCACAGCAAGGCTGAAATACTTATCAGGTATCTCTTTTAGCCCATCCATGCAATCCCCTAATACTAATCGGTTTAACTCCATACTACTTCTCCATAGGTATCATTTGTCTAAATATATGTTCAAGCACACTTACAACTATGCTATCTCCTGCAGCTTGATAGATTCTCGATTCCGATATTCCAGCAGCTTTCATCTTGTCGTAGTCCTCTGCATCGAAATCCATCAACTTTAGGCACTCTTTAGCGGTTAATTTGCGGATTCTCAACTGGCTTGGCTCATTTTCAAGCACCTTACTTTGGTTGTCTCCGCTTTTGTGTTGTGTCGCTAATATGGCTGGTGCTATATCGCTCTTTTTGTGAGTGACCGTCCTGTTGCCGTCCTCGTCATATTCTCTCTGAGGTATCAATACAGCACTGCTCGAATCGGTCAATATCGCCCTTGACATGCCTTCCAATGGTTTTTTCTCTGCATATTGCGGTTTGCCTACATACGTTCCTGCGGGTTCGCCATAAAGCACAGCAGCGTCGTGTTTGTTAGCCTTAATCGCTCGGCTTATTCCGGGAGAAGTTCCCCTGTGAAATTCGTCAGTATCGTTTGTGTATAATCCGGATGGCTCTACGAGGTAATTATCTTTAGTGACGGTCGTTATTGTTCCGCATAAGCCATCGTCTCTAGGTTCTAATTGCTGTATGTGTTTGCGGGGTTCTTTGACATTCCCAGCCTCGTAATCCTTGCGAATCTTTTTGCCGTATTCTGTCCGCTTAGTAGTAAGCACCGCCGGTTCTCTTCCTCGCACGGCTGCAATTGTAGGCTCAGACACTATCGGCGTGTGACCACCGCCCATGCCCGAAGCTGCGTTTATTGTCGGGCATACTCCATCTGTTCTCGGTGTCTGGTGTTCTTGTAAACCACCCCAAACTACTATCTTCACTTCTTGATTACCCCCCCCCACTGTGTGTATCGTTGGCGAGATACCTGTAGGGTCGTATACTCGCCGTGTTATGTCGTGCAATTTTCTGTATTTTTCATCATTCAGGATTCCGTATACAATGCACTTATTCATAAATCATATCCCATTCATGGCGGTCTGTACTTCCCCTACCGCCTTTTCTAACTGCTTTCGACACAGAGCGGGTCTTTGGCGTCTCGGGCGCATATTGTGCTACAGCACCCCCCCCCGTTTGTATTCTGCGGGTCTGTTGTTCGAATGTACTGTTCAACAGCTTTTGTACCGACTCATCGGACAAATAGTATTTCTCGTCTACATTAGGCTCAAGCCTGTCTTTCAGCGTTTCAGCCAACGGCACAGGTAGCGGAAATGTATAAAAACCATCAAGTAGGCTCACCATAAAGCATCTATCTCGGTTCTGTGGTACTTCATAGTCTTTAGCGTTCAAGTCCTCGCTGTATGACGTGTAACCTTTAGATTCTAAGAAGATTACCCACTCTCGAAAACTGTCAACATTTGCAGAATCGTGTACCGCAACCACATTTTCCATAATAAGCACTTGTGGTAGTTCTGTCAGTTCGTCGATAATCCGCTCCACTTCCCAAAGTAGCCCTGACCTTGTTCCACCGTCACGCTTCATTCCCTGCCGTTTTCCGGCATTACTCAAATCTTGACATGGGAATGAGTATGTGAGTATGTAAACGTAATCTTCCGCGTCGATTATGCCTAAGTCATTGCCGTGAAGTTCCGTTATGTCGGTTGTTCCAAACTTCATACCGTGTATTGCATTGAATCCGGCAATCTTATATTTACAGAAGTCCACCGCTCGGTATGATTCATGTTCAACACCTAATCTTGTCAAAGCCTTGCTGAATGCGCCGATGCCGCAGAAGAGTTCTATTAGGCGCACAGGCTTGTCGATTATGAATCTTTCCTTTGTCAGATGGTCAAAACTTATTTGTTCCACGGCAACTCCTTAATAATCTCGCCATCCCAATATGGCTCTAGGTTTGATTTCATATATAGCGGTATGCTTGACTCTTTACACGCAGCAATAATGCTCTCTATCCAACTTCTTTTAGGCTCAACACGCTTTCTTCTGTTATTTCGTCGAGAGAACGTTTGAATACGTTGCGAATATCGCGTGATGCGCCTTTTAGGTCGCCAATTGACCTTGTGTCATGGTCGACTAATCTATCCGGCAATAAAACATAAAAGTGTTCCCACTTGACGGATTTTCCATCTTCTGCTTGCTCGTAATTCTGATTAGTTCCCACGCCCTTGTGCTTATTGACAAATATGTCAACAACAGGCTTCGACTTGAGATATTGCGACAGAGCATTTACTACCGGCTGAAATGTACCGTCTCCGGTTTCAAAATCCCACAGTGTATGCACCTCGTTGTTTTTGATTACAACAGCGTTTCCGAAACTCTTTACAAAATGTCTGCAACAGCTACAGTCAAACTCTCTGCGCTCACGGTACACCTCGTTAGTTCCCGGCGGGAAACTGTCGAGATAGAGATTCCAGAACTCCTCTTTGTCAATTTCGATTTCAAATAATTGCGTTACTTCTTTTGTCAGACTCTCAAAGTTATCTTGAAATACTTTTTTGAACTCGCTGAACTTCATTGTTTTCACTCCTAAAATTTATTTGACACACTACTGAATTTCGTGTTGCCATCATGGTGACCTCGGAGAGAATCGAACTCTCGCCTCCGGCTTGAAAGGCCGGCAACTTAACCACTTGTCTACGAGGCCAGATGGTCGTGGTGGGTAGGAATTGAACCTCCGACTTCACACAGATGATGAGTGTGCGTTCTGCCGCTGAACTACACCACGACATATGAATACTAAGAATCCTCGCTAAAATTTTCGCTGTCAGAGTTTGGAAATCTCGGTATCATGCCAAGCATCATTTGATGCTTGGTGAGGTCTAGTGCTATTTCCTTCGGAAACCCAACACGTACAAAGCTGTCGAACGTTATTTTATACAATTCTGTCATTGCGCCAATTGACTCAACCATCTTTTCAAAACCCATACCCCTGTCTACCTTTCCAATATTGTTTCGATATACGTAACTCCGAGAGCATATGCCGCCCAACAGTCCGCTTTGAATCCGTAAAACCAATCTCGATTTTTCTTCGTGCCTTTCCCATTCTTTAGGTCGTGGAGCGCAAATCTATCAATCAATGCCCTGCGGACGTTTGTATCTTTAGCCCTGCTGTCTTGGCAGATATGAACCTTGACCGCCATACGGTAAATCAACTGCAAATCTCGAATAGTCTTGCGTGTAAAGCACTCGTAGAGCCGCCCTATCCATTGTGCTGTGTCCAACACGTCACGCCCTATCAGGTTTCCGTAACTTTGAAGATTTTCGATTGCAACGCAGTCTATTTCGTCGAACTGCCATAAATCCCTGATATAATGCCGCAACATATGGTTTTCTACTTTCCCAAAATCAAGAGGCTCGAATGTTTCGGCACACATGATGCAGTATGCGCTTTCTTTGTTTCCGGGGTCTATCGCAATGACTCTCATTTTGACCTCCAACTTTCGCCCTCGATTACCGTGATATGGCACATTTCCTTTAGCCGGTCTACTATACATTCCGCTGTCGTGGTATCGGCGCCTTTAGGAGTCAACCTATGAATTAACTCCGAGGGTGCGTAGTTTGTTGTGATGATTGTCGGATTAACCGATTCGTACCGACCGTCAATGATTGCGTAAATTGTTGCAAGTGTCCATTCCGTAGCTTTCTCTTTTCCGAAATCGTCAACAACAAGCAGTTTTGCGTTGATGTATCTGTCAATAACGTCTCTTTCGCTTGCGATGGGATCCGAAAAAGTATGCCGGATATTTCCGAGGAGAGCGCGTTCCGTCATGCAAATAACACGATGTTCTTTTTCAATTAGCCGATTGGATATTGCGGAGGCGATATGAGTTTTCCCCGTTCCCATTTGCCCTATAAACATAATTCCGTTTCTCTTAGGCAACGCCCTTCCGCGTTTAGGAAGTAGGTTCTCGAAGTTGGTGGTATATTCTTTAGCCCCGTTGTACATCCGCTTTGCATAATCAGTGGTGGTTTCAAAAGTATCGAGTGTCTGTTGACGTGACCGCTCACCCATTCCGCTCATCTTGAAAAGTCTTTCCATGCGTTGTGCTTTCCGTCTTGATTCTTCACGCTCTGTTTCTTCGTGGTATATGGCTTCTTGCTCTGCTTTGTCACTCTCGTACTTTGCTATGCCTTCGGCACAGGTGCATGAGTTTGGAAAACTGCTTTTTATTTCCAACTCTCCGAGACGTACTGAGTTGTATGTCAACGGCTCGTTGCAGAACTCGCATAATTCCTGTTCAATCGAGGATGTGGAATCCTTCAAAAGATCCTGTATCGTAAGTAGATTTGGTCCCATTTTTAGCTGCGCCCCCTTTCGCTGTGTTCTGTTGGTTCAAGTACCCCTCAAATTTTCTGCCGAACAGTGTTTCCGGTCGTAGGTATTTTGACATCTCAGGATTCTCCAACCAGTCAGCAACTTTATTGTCTATAACGCTTTTGAAATCGTCGAGGGTAAACCCCTCTGCCAGCCGTGCGTTAATATGTTCGTTTGTTTTTGTTGATGTTGGCTTATAATTCGTACCCGCTTTTCCGTTGAGATATTCGATAATCACGTTCCTTATTTCATTCTTATTTATATCTTCATCTTCAATTACATCTTCATTTTCTAAAGGCTTGTTTTCGGGTTGTTTTTTTTCGGGGTCTTGGGTTGTTTTTGGTTTGTTTTCGGGTTGTTTTCTTGCATTCTGATTTCCTTTAGGCGCACCGCCCTTTTTGCCGTTTATGCTTTGGTGTTTAAGGTGTTTCGCCCTTTTAATAATTTCTTTTTCTAGCCTCACATTGTAGAAATTTCCATTTTCGTCTGTTTTGAATTTTTCGAGAACGTCAGAAATTTCTTCGAGTGAAGATACTCTTAAAAACAACCTAATTGTTTTTTCAGATAAACAACCCTTTTGGTGCTGAAGGCAGAGAAGTTTAATGTATTTACCTACCTCATCATCGGTGAATCCGGCAACGCCTGTGAGGAAATCGCTGCTGTACAAAAGAAATGCCGGGTCTTTGCTTTCGATTTCGTCGATTTCATTTTTTAGCACTACTTTTCTTCCTTTCCTCAGATACGGTTGCAATTACCTGTTTGCATTGATCCACGTCAAACATTGCAATGTGTGTTTTTTCTTCTGGTATTTTCATCTTCCGTGAGAGCCATTTATATGCACTCTTCCGGCGTCCCTTGAATCGTCCGGTTTTCCATAACGGATCAAACGAATCATGCGCCTTTCTGCGCCACAGTCGCAGCTCTCTATTTGCGAGCCGTCCGAGCGGCTTATTTGTATTCATGTGTGTTCCTACATAGGCATCGCAAGGGTGGCATATATACGCCATTCCGTAACTTTTGCCGTAAATTTCCTTACTATCTATGAGCCTCGCCGATTTTCCGCAGTAAGGGCATTCAACATGAATCATTAAGACTTCCCCTTTCTCTCATCTCCCATTCGGTTTTCATTCTTTCTAACTCTTCCGGCGGTAGCGTTTCGATGCCTTGCTCTTTGCAATCCGCTACAATTAACTCAATAAGATTCGCCATCTGCTTTGAGTCGTAAGAACTTGAGCCGAAATAGAAAATGATAGTTTGTTTGCCCGGTTCAATGTCGTTGCCGAGGTCGTCGCATAACCATCCGAGACCGATTGACTGCCATGCTGCTATAGTCTTTTCTACAGCTTCGTTCCGGACGGAGTATATTTCAAAATTGTCGCCAACTTCACGGATATACTGCCAGTAAACCTCAGTTTTTGTGATATTTAGCACCGCAGCGAGTTTTCCTATAAGAACCCAAGCATAAGCATTTGCGGTAAGGCTTCGCTTTTTTCTATGTATTTTCAACTCTGCGACATGTGTTTTCTGCCGCATTTCAGAGACAAACTTCCGGGCTTTGACAGGTTCTTCGTAGTCACTATGTATTTCAAGCATCAAGTAGTCTTTGTTGTTGTGTGCTATAACCATTGCACTCTCAAATTTAATGCTCGTCATTCGTTAATCCTCGTGTTGGTGGAGTAACACATATTGGCTGTGTTGCGCCATGTTCTTATAAAGCCAATCCTCTGCGCTCTCTTTCGAGAGATGGTTTTTCAGAACTTCCCACTCATGCACAAACTCGTCGTTTTCTTGTTTGCGCCGTATGCGTTCAGTTATTTCGGATTCCGTGTAGTTCGCTTCCACAAAATAAAGGTCGTAGCCTTTAGCCTCAATTCTGTCAAGACTATTTGTATCTGTCGCATAGAATACACTAACTGGTGCGCCCTTCTCGTTGTCGTGTATGAAGATGTGCCAACAGCAGTTCTCCACATTATGCGTTGTTTTCTGAGGGCATACACTCAAAAAGAAGCTGTATGAAACACGCTTGTCCATCTCCATAACGTCAATATTTCTCTTCTTTACCTCGCAAGCGAGTAACCTTTCTACAAGCCACTCAGGAACACACCAACGTACCGTAGGACGTTCCTGTGCGAGTCGCCTAATTGTGGAGCGGTTAAAGTGGTCTCCGTGCTTATGCGTAAGAATTACGAGTTGCAACTTATGAGAAACGCCCTTAATCGCTTTCCACGGCACTCCGAGGTCAATTAGTATGCTATTATTTAAAACAAGCGCATTGCCTTTTGAGCCTGTTGCAATTATTTCGTAATCAACCATTTGTCACTCTCTTTTCTTGTGTGGCGGAGTAGGGGTTGAACCTACCATACAGCTTATTAAGATGTAGCTAATATCCGCTGACGACAAGCCTTGTATACCAAGTGTTTCAATTTCCCTCAACCGGTATTGGTACTTTAGCCTTACATGATATTCGCACTGTTCCGCCCTTATGCAACTGCTGTGGGATTGTGCCTGCGGGGAGTTGGGATATACTCCCCGCAAGCCTTGCCGTCTCTCCGTGCTGTCACCACCTGTTGAGAGCATCTGCCGTGGTTGCCATCAGTCACGTCCTCAACTAACGTCTCACGCTATTACCGCACACGCGTGAAAATAACCCGTACTTATTCGTAACCATTAACTTAACTATGGTCGGCGGTTAGATTGGATGGTATATAAACGCCCTAGCGGTTATAACTCGTCCATCGATACTTGCTCTGCATCGTCACTGTCTGCATCGTCACCTTTAGGCGGCTCGCTTGCGCTCTCGGTTGGAGTGTCATCGGGTGGTTGTGGGTTCACCTCTGCAACTACTTCGCCTATTTCAGCACCATCAACATATTCAACTGTGCCGTCGGCATCAATCATGGCAGTGTCGCGTTCATACGCCTCTCGCATTTCGATAGACATAAACCCCCACTTGCTAATTAGCTGGCGTATCATTGTTTTTAAAGCCATAGCATCAAAGTTTTTCTCCCAATGGGTGTAACCTTTTTTCGCTGCGTAACCCTTTGAATAACGAAGGGCGTGTTGCTCCATCTTGTCCTTGCTCCAATAAAATGATTTTTCAAAGCCATTGAGATACTTAAGATATGCGTAATAACCTACCGTCTCAGCCGTTTCCCGCACAAGCTCATCTTGTATAATGTTAATATCAATTTCTCCGGTAAAGGGATTGTAGCTGTTTAGTTCGCCTTTTTTTATTTCCAGCACATCAATATTTTTGTATTGACCTGATCGGATAGCCAGTTGTATGTACCCTTTGTAGCCGAGGATAAAGGTTGCTACCATTCGATTGTTTTTGTTGTCTTTGAACGGCACAAGATAATACTGGCCAAGCTGCGGCGAGGGTGACAGGTTAAGGCTCTCGCCAAGCAACGCACACGACAATATTGTTCCAGCATCACACTCTTGGAGCGCAGGGTTGACCGCAACCGCAGAACTGATTGCAGCGACAAACCGCTGTGCGCGTTTCGGGTCTTGCAATGTGTTGTTGATTAGCTTTTTGTAGCCCTCAGTCTGTATAGCAACTGAGAATTTCGGTTTTTGTGCTTTCGCTATTGCTGTGTTGCTCATCTTATAAATCCTCCGCTCTAATTTCTTCTGTTTCTATTGCCCGTTCTTCGCTCTTTGGCACATACAGTTTATCGATGGTCTTGAGTTTCGACATCCACCGCTCATCGACCTTGCTTTCCGGCACGTTTACCGCCGAAACTTTAGCTACGCTCTCACTATTGCCAACTGGAGCAATAACTAAATCACCAACAGCAAGGTCTATTCCCGCAAAATAGGTGTACTCCCTGCCATCATACTCGTCGGAGTTCTTCTTGTTTTGATATTGAACAGATACCAAGGGCTTACTCATATTTGTAACCTCCGTCTACGATGAATTTTTTTAACTCTCTCAGCTTTGACAATGGTGCAGTCACCTTAAAAGTAACCGTCTTAACCGGGTCGTCATAAACCACTGGCGGGGCTGTCGGTGGAGCAAGAGGAGGAGCAACAGCGGCATCCACTTTGTTTTCCACCTCTTGCTCGGCTGCCTTTTGCTCTTCCCTTGCTGCTTGCACTTCTAATTGCATCTTGATAGCCTTGTGCCGTTCCGCAACAATCGAGATAGATTCCGCTGCGCTTAGAGATTTTTTGAACTCCGCAAGGATTTCGCCCTTTAACTCTTCCGGTTGTGTCTCTATCGCCTTTATGTCTGCAACAACTGATTCTATGCGCTCCTTGCATATCTTCTTTAGGGCGGTTTCGGTGGTTGACATTTTGAACACCGGCATTATTTGTCGTTCAAAATCCGCATAATCCACAACGCCGCTTGATTCAGCGCACTCGTTAAAGAAGGTGAAAAGTTTGTCAATCTTGACCGACCTCAATTCGTCCTCAACCTCTTTGATTTTGGAGTCCAGAATTTCTTTAGCAGCTTTGTATTTGTCGCTTATGCACTCTTTGTAGACAGTCTCAAACTCGTCATACGGATTGAGTACCTGTTGCTTGACAATCTTGCGTAGCTTTTCCGCATCGGCAAATTCCTTATTAAACTCAGTACGGATTTTCTTGACCGCCTTCACTGATTCCTCATCGCACACGAGGGTATCTACGATTGACAACCTGCTGTCAATTTCCTCCGCAACGGTTTTTAACCGTTCTTTAATAACAGGGATTTGCTCAACAACAATCAGATCCATTGTTATGAGTTCGCTCATTGTTCACTTTCTCCTTTTAAGTAGTTATTTATTAAGTGCATCAATAGGTCTTGCATTGTAGTAAACCCCTGCACTTTCATACGTTGTTGCAACTTCGTATAAACGCTCCTTTCAAGCCTGCATGAAACACGGTGCGGCATCTTGTTTCCACCTCTCACACGCCGTTTTACTTCATCTATGTTGTCCGGCGCACAAAATTCTATAATTGCATTCATAATCTTGGGGTCTATTTTGATTCCGTATTTATAGCCATTTTCACACTTCGAGAGCATAGCTTTATCAAAAGCCGGACATATCGGCTTGACGGCTTCTACAACGTCCATCATCTTTTTTCCGCTCTCTAATCGTATTTGCTTTAACAAACGTGACATTGCTACACCTCGGCCTTTCTATCGGACTTGATTGATGGTCCCCATCCGAGCAACATTTTTGGGAAAAATCCATTTTCAGATTTGGTGCGCTTCTGTTGTAGTGGTTCGTTCACCCCTGCACCACACTCGCTACAGTAAACGGCTAACCATGTATCATGTACATTCGCTCTTAGTGTTATTCCGCAGTCGGAACATTTTCTTGTTACATTGCTCATTCTGACTGTACCTCCACCAACGAATATCTTTTGAATGAAACGCTTTCGCCATATCTGTTTTTTGACTTATCCCACTCGTCCTTGATGGTGTGTCCGCGTTCTTTTAGGTCGAGTATTCGCCTTGGCAGATGTGCTACTCCAAGTTCTGAAAAAGCTTCAAATGAACTGATTGAGCCGAAATCATTCATGTATTTAAGAACTCGGTCACACTGAGTTGGCTTGCTTAACCTCATAATCCTTCAATCCTTTCTCGTTCACGCTACATGCAAACCATTACATCCAAGCAGATGGTTTCGCACTCGTCATGTGTGGCGACAATCCTCACAGTTTCGTGTTTAGGTTCAAAAATATTCGTTGCTTCACACCGATAACATTCAATGTCAGCACCATTTACGTGGACGGTTACTTCAACATCATCACCGGGTTCACAACGAGATAATTCTTTTATTAGTTCCCAAACTTTCATAATCCTTCAATCCTTCTTATAGCGTAATTGTTCTTCCGACCAATCGGGGTATCTCAGTTGCAGATATTTCCTAAATAGCCTGTCTATACTCTTTCGCTCCTCCGGATAGCCGTGGTCGTGTTTATCGTGGCAAGGAATGCACATAACACCAAGATTTTGTTCTATTCCGAGTCCGCTCAAGCTACGAGGTATATAATGAGCCACTGAGAGCATATCGCCGCGTTTGCATATAATGCACAATGGGCTTATTCCATCGTCGCTGTCACGCTCGTAAACGGCTTTTCTGACTTTTTGAGATATATCTAATGCGCGTGTCCGTTTCGACTTAGGCATCTTTTTTACTTTCCTTTTCGAGTATCGCATCAGCATTGGGCTGTTTCATAAATTCGATGAACGAGTGATATGCCGCCGCAGCGAGATTTTTCTGATTCTGTGTTGGGATTGAGTCGTAATCAGGTTCAACAGGGTTTCCGTCATCGTAATAGAGATTACACTTGCTCATTCTGTCGCTCCTTCTTCTATTTCAATTGATAAAGTACATTTCAATAACAAGTTGGAGTTAATTTGCTTTTGTGGTTCATGTTGCAACTCCCATCCCACGAGGTATGAAGGGCTTACCTCCAAAATATGAGCAATATGCTCTATAAGACTGAGCGAAGGTTCTCGTATGCCAGACTCCCAATTGCCAACAACACCGCTCCTCATTCCTAATTTTTTGGCTAGAGATGCTTGAGACAATTTGGCATCTTCTCGGCATTCTTTAAGCCTCTTTTGAAACAGCACATTCATCACTGCGCCTCCATCATCAGTGAATCCATAGTCACACCGAAAACATCAGCGATACTCTTTAACAAAGTTGCAGAGGGTTGTTTTTGCCCTATCTCTAATTGTGCAATCATGTTTTGAACTACGTGAACACGGTCTGCGAGTTCCTGTTGAGAGAATCCCTCTTTTTCTCTTAGTTCACGTATCCTTTTTACATTTACCATATGTTGTACCTCACAATTCAGTTACCGCAATATATTCTTGCAATTTCCCCGCAGTCGTGGTATAATTAAGTTGCTACATTCAATTAAATGCCATTCTTGCGGGGATTATTGCGCCCTTCGGTATTACTGGGTAAGTGCAAGTATAATTCACCACAGGGTGAATGTCAACACAAATCTTCACCTTTTGGTGAATTTAGTTGATTATACAAAAAGAACACCCTGCATTTGTGCAAGGTGCATAAGGAAAGGTTTGGCTTACATGGAGAAAGATTTTCAAGAGTTTAAAGATGGAATGCCTGAGTTTGATAGTCTGCTACCAGAGTTAATCCGCGGAGTGCTTGCCAAAGAGTCTCACGGCTTTACTGATGATGAAGTTAAGTTTATTGCAAAATTGTCTGCAAGCGTTTCGTTTGTTCTTCTCGACTGTTATCACCGTTGGTTGAACCTTCCCGAAGAACGTTGACACATCGCACATAGCGTTAAGCCTGTCGCTGAGTGTTGTAGTAGTTAAATAGTCATGTTTTTCGTGATTATTCTCTAAATAAGCGTTATCTTTCACCGTGATACCTCCCTAGGTGTTTAGGGTTATTATAATTCACCATATGGTGAATGTCAAGGAGGTTTACTATGGCTTTCCAAGAACGAATCATGGAACTCATTAACAAAAAAAACACAACACGAAGCAAAATGCTTAAAGACCTTGAAATCAATCACAACGCTTTCGCAAAATGGAGCAAACCTGATGCTTTTCCTGATGCAAAGAACTTAATAAAAATCGCAAATTATTTCAACGTATCGGCTGACTTTCTACTTGGCTTGCCTATGCAGGGATTGGCACAAGACGAACAAAAACTTGTAGAGGACTACAGAGAACTAAACGACCAAGGCAAAGAATGGATAAGGCAAAATATGGCTACCGGGCTACACGCATATAAAAAACCTGCTACTTTTCCCAACGTGGAAAGTGCGGTAGGCGGCAATATTATCGCATAAAACTAACCGTATGGCATAAAAACCCTGCTTTTTGTATTGATAGAAGTTTTTTAACGCAGTTGTCGTTATTTGGCGACCGTTATTATATAACTTAATACAACATAATATAACGAAATACGTTAGGAGAATTTGAGATGAGCTTAAACGAATGGGGCTTAATACCCGGATCACAGGACAATTTATTGCCGGAGGATGCGCCGATGCTGTCGGAGTTGGAATGTAGCCTTGTGAATATCTTTAGAGGTTTGCCCGAAGATGTTGGAAAAAAGTATTTGCAGGCTATGTTTTCTGAGGCTATGTCGTTGCTTGAGTCTGATAATCCACAATAATGTAGTAAGGTGGTGGTTAAGTGCCTAAGAAAGAAGTTGCAACTCCGCAGATTGCGGTAATATACGCCCGATTTAGCAGCAGGGGGCAGAACGAAGAAAGCATAGAACAGCAAATTGCGAAGTGTGAAGCATACGCAACCGCTAACAATCTTGTTGTTACTGAGGTGTATTCCGACAGTGCAATCTCAGGCAAAACAGACCGCCGCCCTGACTTCCAGAAGATGATGCGCCATGCAGAGCGAAAGCAGTTCAATGTCGTAATTACATATAAGTCAAACCGTATGGGTCGGGATATGCTAAACGCCATGATGTACGAGAACAAGCTGGCAAAGCTTGGAATCAAGGTTGTGTACTCAGATGAAGAATTTGGCGACAATGCTGCCGGCAGATTTGCGCTTCGCATGATGATGAATGTCAATCAATTCTACAGCGAAAATATGGCAGAGGATATCAAGCGAGGGCTAATGCATAATGCCGAGCGTTGCATGATTACAAACGGATTTCTTCCGCTTGGTTATAAAAAGGGAGCGGATGGTAAATATGCGCTTGACCCACCAAACGCCGACATAGTGAGAGAGATTTTTAGCCGTGTAGCCAGCGGTGAGCAGTATGTCGAAATTGCAAGGGATTTAAACGCTCGCGGCATAAGGACAAAACAAGGCAATGAATGGGGAAAAAACAGCTTCCATTCCATACTTGATAACGAAAGGTATACAGGGGTATACCTTTACGACAAAGTAAGGGTAGAGGGAGGGGTGCCACAGATTATAGAAAAGGAGTTGTTCTTGAAAGTGCAGGATTACTTAAAGTCTAAAAAAAATCCAAGAGGACGAAAGAGGGGGGGCGGGGAGTATCTTTTAACTGGAAAACTATTTTGCGGAAAATGCGGTTCTCCTATGGTCGGGAAATCCGGCACTGGCAAAATGGGCAAGCTACACTTTTACTACGTCTGCAAAGCAAGGGAAGCAAACAAATCTTGCAAGATGAAAAATGTTAGGCGTGATTGGGCTGAGAGAGAAATTGCTAATGCCTTAAAACAACTGCTCGCCGATGACGAAATGATAGGGAAGATGGCAGATGCGGTAATTGCTTTTGCCAAGGAGTATCGTGAGAGGTCAGATATAGCAATCTTAGATTCTCAGCTTAAAGAAACAAAAAAAGCACTCGCCAATATGACGAGTGCAATAGAACAAGGTATAGTGACCGAAACCACAAAGGAAAGGCTTGAAGAGTTGGAAGCGGAGAAGAGGCGCATTGAGAATCAACTGCTGCTTGAAAACGCCGAGGTGCTTGACGTATCAAAGGATAAGCTGCTAAAATGGTACAAGATGTTCAGGCATGGAGATATTGAAGATAAATCCTATCAGAGAGACTTAATTAACAATGTGCTTATAGCCGCATATGTGTACGATGACCATTTCAAGATCGACACAAACGCCACAGGGCGTAGCCGAAAAATCAAGGTGCCATTTAAGGTCATAAACGAGATAGAGAGCGGTGGAGCGGAGTGTTCGTATAAAATCTTCTCTGAGCCACCACAATTCGCCCAAAAATCGTTGCATTGCAATGGTTTTTGGTGTTTTTTGTGTGTTTTTTGTTGAATAGGGCAGCAAATTACTTTTACAAATAAATGGCAAATAAATTATTTTTTCAATTGACAATCATATGCTTTTTGATATATAATTCGGGTCTATTTAAAAGCTCTAAAATCATTGAAAACACTGCTCAAAACGCACATGATGCGTTATTGCGGCTGCAAGAGAACGCATCTTTTCAGCAGACCCTAATTCGTAACCTGTAAGTAAGAGTTTTTTCGCAAAACCACACCACATACTATAAGGAGAGTGTAGTATGAAAGTTATAAGACTCATCAAGATATTGGTTGCAACTTTTGCTGTTTTGGCATTGGCAAACATACTCTTTTCTGTGCTTGCAGCTTCAGCAGGTGGCGAGAGGGTCGTGATAGGCACTGTCTCTCAAATGGTAGCAGTCTTATTCGCTATAGTAAGCGTGGGTGGCGCATTCTTTATTTTAAAAACGGTAAAAGCTACCACAGAGCGCGAAAAAACCATAAAAAGGCAACGGCTCTTATATGATTCAATTCCTATCCCCGCAAGTTTATGGGACGAAAACTTCAACATACTTGACTGCAACGAGGCTATGGTCAATTTCCTTAAAATGCCCAACAAAGAGGAAGTGCTTAAAAGATTTTTTGAGTTTTCTGTTGATGTTCAGTCCTGCGGAACTCCTTCTCCGGTCAAAGGACAAGAGATTATTACTCAGGCTTTGACTGAAGGCTCTATAGTCAGGCACTATTGGAATCATTTGGTCGAGGGTGAAATCATACCGATTGAAGTTACAGCAGCCCGGATTCAGATGGGTGAGAGCTATGTTTGTGCGTGTTATGCATTTGACTTGCGCCCGATTATGGTTGCACGTGAAAAAGAACAGCTAGCTGTGGAGAGAGCCACGCTTTTAATAGACTCCTCTCCTATTTCCTGTTTTCTCCTTGATGATAACCGTGAGGCAATTGATTGTAACCGCGCAGCACTGGATTTATTTCTCAAAGAACCGGATAAGACCATTCCTGAGTCATACCCCGACAATGAAATTCTTCAGCTATGCAAATATAACCACGGCTGCAAGGATTACGAGCTTTGTGGTCGGGAGGACTGCCGCATACGCATTTTTCTCATCAGCAATTATCGCAATATTTTCCCCAATTACAAACAAAATAAAGAGCAAATCGAGAGGTCCATTGCCGATTGTTGCCGTAAGGCATTGGAGTTCGGAGCACAGTCCTTTGAGTTTCCATGTGCGGCTCTGTATGGTGTGGAAATTCCATGCGAAACAACCATAATAGCTGTGAAATACCATGAGGGTAACGGATTTGCCGTCTATATCCGTGATTTGCGGGCGGAAAAAAGAAAGGAAATCGCCGAAGAGGAAAGCCGTGCCAAAACCCGTTTTCTGGCACGCATGAGTCACGAAATACGCACACCTATGAATGTTGTAATTGGCATAACTGAGCTTCAATTGAGAAACAGTAAGCATTTACCCGAGACGGAAGAAGCTTTTTTACGCATCTACAGTTCGTCGACTCTTCTGCTCAAGATTATAAATGACATCCTTGACTTTTCAAAAATCGAAGCCGATAAAATGGAAATACTTTCCGTGGTTTACGAAGTTGCAAGCCTGATTGTCGATACTGTGCAGCTCAATCTTATGCATATCGGCAGCAGGCGGATTGAGTTTAAGCTCGATATAGACGAAAAGCTCCCCGCCTATCTGGTGGGCGATGAGCATCGGCTTAAGCAGATTTTGAACAATTTGCTTTCAAATGCTTTTAAATACACCTCCGAGGGGCATGTCATGCTAAGTTTTAGCATGGATGCGACCGAAAAGTCTGACGAAATCACGCTGGTCATACGCGTAAGCGATACCGGTCAAGGCATGACCGAAGAACAGCAGGGCAGCCTGTTTGATATTGAATTTACACGATTTAACATGCAAAGCAATCGCGCAATTGAGGGAAGCGGGCTGGGCATGATGATAGCCCACCATCTTATCAAGCTTATGGGTGGCGACATTGAGGTGGAGAGCTCGCCTGACGAGGGGAGCATATTTACGGTGCGCATTCCGCAAAAACCGTCGGGAACCGAGGTCTTGGGCAAGGAAGTTGCGGACAGCCTGAAAAACATTGAAATCGCACAGAAGTCCTTAAAGAAAGTCGAAATGCTTAATCCTGAGCCTATGCCTTACGGGCGGGTGCTGGTGGTAGACGATGTAGAGTCAAACCTGTATGTAGCTAAAAGTTTTCTTATGCCTTACAAAATCTCAGTTGAGACCGTCACAAGCGGACTTGAAGCCGTTGATCTTATTCGGGCAGGAGAGGTTTATGATATAATATTCATGGATCATATGATGCCCGAAATGGATGGGATAGAGGCCACGAGACTCATACGGTCGCTGGGGTATAACCCACCTATCGTTGCTCTGACCGCAAATGCACTCAAAGGGGTAGCAGAAATATTTATGAATAGCGGTTTCGACGACTTCATATCAAAACCCATTGATGTAAAGATTTTCGATAGTTGTTTAGTCCGATATATCAAAGATAAGCATCCGAAAGATATGCCACACGCAGCAATAAGCAATAGCGGACACCTGCACGATACAGGTGATATGTCCAGCAATCTGATAAAGTCGTTTTTGCTTGATGCGCACAGGGTTGCAGGAGTTTTAGAGAAACTTATTGCTGAGCTGAACTTAAAGCAGGAAGTTGATTCTGAAGATTTGAAAGGTTTTACTACGCAGACACACGCTATTAAGAGCGCCTTGGCAAATATTCACCGCTTAGAGCTTTCTGATGCCGCTAATGCCCTTGAGAAAGCAGGCAGGGATAATGATATTTCTAAAATCCGAGCGGATGCCCCGTTATTTTTAGCCGAACTTCATAATATTATTGAAGAGCTTTCATCTAAAGACGACAGTTTTTCTGCAATCGATGAGGATTTGGATTTCCTTCGAGAGCAACTGACTATCATTGCCGATGCGTGTGGAGATTACAATCTCATAGCTGCCAATAGCGCACTTTCAAAGCTAAACCCAATGCAGTTTTCAAAAGAAACAAATGTCTTAATTAAGGAGATATCGGACTATTTACTTCACGGAGATTTCATGAACGCCGCCGCTCTTTCGAGTGATGCAGTCGGTCGGTTATAGACGGTTGAAAGGATGTATTTGTATTGGGTGAAAAACAAAAAACCATATTCCTGATAGACGACAGTACCACCAACCTGACAATTGGCAAAGATCTGTTGTCGGATACGTATAATGTTTATACATTCATTTCAGGTGAAATGATGTTTATAGCGCTCAACAGAGTGGTTCCCGATCTCATTCTTCTTGACGTCGAAATGCCGGATATGAGCGGCTATGACATCATAAAACGGCTAAAGGACGACAAGGAAACCGCAGCTATACCAGTGATATTTCTGACTGCGCACGACAATGCGGAGTCAGAGCTAAAGGGCTTTAATTTGGGTGCAATTGACTACATAACAAAGCCTTTTTCTGCGCCGCGACTACTGAACAGACTCGAAATGCACCTCAATCTTTTAAGTGCAAATCAAGCACTTAACTACCGCGAAAAACTCCTCAGCGCAACAAACCGTACAGCGGAGGTTTTGCTCACAGCAAATGAGGAAAACATCATGGATGCTGTCATGGAGGGTCTCAAAATCGTGGGTAGATGCCTTGATTTGGATCGCGTTCAGCTTTGGCAGAGCGGAGTGGTTGATGGCAAGCAGCAATTTTCAATGAAATATCAATGGTTAAGTGAGGTTGGCAGCAAAAAATGCGAAATCCCTCTTGAAATGAGCATAAGCAATCCCGATTGGTATGATAGGTTCTTGCGCGGAGAAAGCATAAACGGTCCGATTTCTGACTTATCTCAGGAGGATAGGGAGTTTTTGGGCGCTTATGACATTAAAACCACTGTAATGATACCTTTATTTCTGAGCAAGGAGTTCATCGGATTTTTCAGTGCGGATGATTGCCGAAATGAGCGTACTTTTACTGATGATGAAATGGATATGCTTGTTTCAACGGGGCTTATGTTATTAAACATATTTAATCGTCTGGAACAGATTCGCTTACGCACCGAAGTTGAAGTTGAGCGTGAGGCAAACCAGCTTAAGGAGGTATTCCTTGAGTCTTCGCCTTTTGTAATGAACATTTGGGACGACTCAATAAATCTTATCTCCACAAGCCGGCAAGTGGCAAAAATGTTTGAGCTTGAAAGTCAGGAGCAGTACATTGAGAGATTCTTTGATCTCTCGCCGAAGTATCAGCCCTGCGGTGAGCTTTCTGACACAAAAGCCCACAAATTACTAAATCAGGCATTGCAGCAAGATGAGCAAATCAAATTTGAGTGGGAGCATCAAACATTGGATGGCAGAGAGATTCCAATGGAAGTCACTCTTTCGCGTTTTAAACGTCACGGCAGATACTATGTCGTGACTTATGCCGTTGATTTGCGCTCGGTCAAAGAAGCCCTGCAAAGAGAGCGAGAATTGATGGAGCGCTGGACACTTATAAACGAAGCAACTCCTATCGGCGTAAACTTTTGGGATGAGAAGCTCAATTATCTCGGCGGCAATGAGATGGGCTATAAGATATTTGGCTTTTCAAGCGCAGATGAGTTTAATAGTAAATGGCAATCTATCATGCCGGAATTTCAGCCGGACGGCATTTTTTCGCTTGAGAAAATGTCTAGCGCTTTTGAGAGAACAATTGTTGAAGGACGTTATCGGTGCGAGTGGTTGCATGAGACAGTGGATGGACAGCAACTGCCGCTTGATATATCATTTGTGCGTATCAAAAACAAGAGCGGCTATATAATAGTTTGCTTCTTACAGGATTTACGGCCGATTAAAGCGGCAATGGAAATCGAGCGTGAAAGGGAAGTGAACGAGCGCATAAAACTTCTATTTGATGCCGCACCTATCGCCATAGGAATGTATGACGAGGATATCACTTTTATCGACTGCAATCTGGAAATGCAAAGATTATATGAATTTCATGATAAAGATAAATTCATCAAAACATTTAATGAACGGCGGCATGATTTTGCTCCGTTGATTCAGCCCTGCGGCACTCCGTCAGATAAGCTTATGCAAAATTCGTTCAAGCAAGCGGCTCTGGATGGGCGCTTTCGTACCGAGGGTGCGATACTCACCTCCGACGGCACAAATATTCCTGTTGAAATTACAATAATATGCATCAATTACCGCGATTCATCCATGTTTGTAGTATTTCTCCGCGATTTACGCGAGCTTTTTGAGCGTAAGCGTACCGAAGTCGCCGAAGAAAGCAGCCGTGCAAAAACCAGATTTTTAGCACGGATGAGTCATGAAATTCGCACACCAATTACAGCTGTTTCGGGCATTTCTGAAATCCAGTTGCAAAATCCTACACTACCGCCCGAAGTTGAGGAATCGTTTGCAAAAATTCATGATTCGTCAAATATGCTCCTTTGCATTGTAAACGATATTTTAGACCTCTCCAAAATTGAAGCAGGTAAAATGTCTTTAGCTTGCGAAAAATACGATACCGCCGGCCTTGTAAGTGATGCGGCGCAGCCGCATACCGCATTGCCTGATTCTAGCGCCATTGAATTTAGAGTACACGTTGATGAGAATATACCCAAATTTCTTATAGGCGATGCTCTACGCATAAAGCAAATTATGAACAACATACTCTCAAATGCTTTCAAATACACAGAATCCGGCTCAGTAGAGTTGTCGGTTAATTGCCAAAAAAATCCTACTGACACTGCAAAAACCATCCTTGTCATATCCATTCGCGACACTGGCTTTGGCATGAGCCGCGAACAGCTTAATGACTTATTCAAGGAAGAATACATACGATTTCATGAGCGGGAAACGCCTTATGTGACCGGAACTGGGCTGGGCATGGCTATTGTCAGCAGCTTAGTTCAACTTATGTCTGCGGAAATTAATGTTGAGAGTGAAATGGGTAAAGGTACAACTGTGGTTGTACGAATTCCACAGGATATATTTGGTTTTGAAGTTATAGGTAAGGAGGTGGCTGACAGCTTAGGGCGTTTTGACGTCAGTGCAAGCGTAGCCGCAAAGAAATTCAAGTTCACGCCTGAGTCTATGCCTTACGGCCGAGTGCTTGTAGTAGATGATGTGGATGCTAATTTGTATGTCGCCAAAGGTTTGCTTTCGTTTTATGACCTTAACATTGAAACTTGTGAAAGCGGATATGATGCAATAGACAAAATCAAACGGGGCAACATGTATGATATTGTCTTCATGGATGAGATGATGCCCGGTTTGAGCGGTCTTGAAACAATGCGCACCATGCGTGCTGCCGGATATACCCGGCCCATCGTTGCACTTACCGCCAATGCGCTCATAGGTCAGGCTGAGGAGTTCATTAAAAACGGTTTTGATGGTTTTATATCCAAACCCATTCAAACGGTGCACCTTAATACTGTTTTAATTAAGCATATAAGGGATAAACAGCCGCCTGAAGTTATAATTGCCGCAAATAGCGCAAGCCGAACCGGCAAGGGCGACATTGACGAGTTTCAATGCAACCCGGACTTACTCAAAAAGCTACGACTTGATTTTGCCGTAAACCATAAAAACAAGTTTACAGATATTTGCCAAGCTATAAACTCCGGAGATACCAAAACAGCCCACCGCATTGCGCACACTGTTAAGGGATCTGCCGGTTTGATATACGAAAAAAACTTGGCTAATGTAGCGGAGGATTTGGAAAAACAATTAGCGGACGGAAATTTAGTGGAGACTGCCTTGCTATCACTTTTCGAAAGTGAGCTGGCTCGGGTGCTCGCAGATATCGGTGAGCCTGAAACCCTGATTGCAAAAGAGGGGGAGCTTTTGAGCAACGCTGAAGCCGTAGCCCTGCTGGACAAAGTAAAGCCTTTGCTGCTCACCCAGGATATAGCCAGTATGCAGTTACTGGATGACCTGCGCAAGATTCCGCAGTCAGCCGAGTTGTGCCGACATCTTCAAGACTATGACTTCGCAGGCGCAATTGAGTCTTTGAATAATCTCAAAGCGACTTTATGACCGGTGAGTACGTGAAGCAGGGGGACAGGTTCTCTTGTGTCAGATTAACTGCCCCCCGTGTCGCCTATAAATAGTAATCCTGCTCTGTGTCAGATGCGAAGTTTAGGCGTTTTAGCAAGCGACTTCGCAGATTTGCAAAATCTGAGGCACCGCGGTTGCGCGGATATGACATCGGCACATTTACAATCTCCGCAATGCGCCCCGGGCGTGGCGACATCACAACAATACGATTGCTCAGATATATCGCCTCATCTACATCATGCGTAATTAAAACCATGGTGTTGCCGCGCTCTTTCCACAAGCGAATAATCTCATCTTGCAAAACCATTCGCGTGAAACTATCCAGTGCGCCCAGCGGCTCATCAAGCAGCAGCACATCGGGAGATACCGCCAGTGAGCGTATAAGCGAAGCTCGTTGGCGCATACCGCCTGATAGCTGGTGCGGGTATGAATCTGCAAAATCCTTTAACCCCGCAGTGCCAATCAAAGAATCAACAATATTTCCGTTTGTGCCGAAACGTTTTGATGATTTCAGCGCAAACAAAATATTCTTTCGCACGGTCAACCACGGAAACAGCGTATGCTCCTGAAACATAAGCCCTCTGTCGGGGCTTGTGCCGCGCACCTCTTTGCCGTTGCATAAGATTTCCCCTGCGGTAGGCGTTTCAAGACCTGCAATGGTACGCAATAATGTGGATTTTCCGCAACCGCTCGCCCCGATAACGGACACAAACTCTCCTGCTTCAATATTAAGGCTCAAATCCTCTATCGCACAGAGAGTACCCGTCATGTCTGTGCGGGAAAATGTTTTTTTCAGATTTTTTATTTCGAGCTTTCCCTTCACGGTCATACCTCCTGTTTCCAGCGTAAAACGCGACGTTTTGTAAGGTCAAGCACGGCGTTCACGGCAAAAAAAGTTATACATATAATCACAACTGCTCCGTACATTGCGGCAAATTCCGCCCAGCCGCGCTGCCAGTTGATATACCAGCCGAGACCTGCCTCAACACCCATCATCTCCGCAATTAAAAGTGCAGTGCAAGCTATCGACATCCCTTGTGCCAAGCCCTGAAAGATAAACGGTGATGATGCGGGAATAGCGACTTTAAAAATCATCCCCACTTTAGAAACACCGAATGTGCCAGCCGCTTCAAACGTACTTTTAGGAACACTTAAAACTCCGTTCATTGTGGTGGACGTAACAGGATACCAGACCGCAAGCGCAATCAGAAATACAGCTCCGCTAAATAAGCTGCTCGCTAATATCAAGATAATCGGAAGCCATGTTACCGGCGGAATTGATCCGAATATTCTTGTAAGCGGCTGTATCCAATATCGAACTTTTAAAGACCATCCGGCAGCGACACCTGTGAAAATTCCGAGAGCGACACCTATTCCATACCCGGTGAACAAAAGTCTGAGTGAGTGTCCCAGCGAAAATAAAAGTATTTCGCGATCGCGAATTATTGCGTTTAATATCGCATCCGGCCACGGAACAAAAGGTTGCGGAAGTATTCCCGATTTAAGTGTTGCGTAGTCATATATAAGTACCAGCAGGAAAATCACGGCAAGAAGTGGTGCTTTTTTTCGCAGTCGATTATTTACTCGCCGTGAAAAAACTGCGGCAATGTTCCAAACAGCAAATGTTGCTGCAAAAGCTCCCATTACCCAAACCCATACATACGTCGGCGCATTTTGGTCGAGCGGCGTGAACTCCCGAAAATTCGGCATAAGCAGGTATTGCACGATAACCAGCACCGAAACAACGAACGGCAATAAGCATATAACGCGGTTTTTTATCATAAAACGACCATTCCTTTCGCCCGTCAGTCAATTCCCAGCGGATGCCAGACCTGTACTCTGATAGTCTCAGGGTCTAAATCGGGGTTTATAACGCCCATCGCTTGAAATTCTGCGATTGATGTGAGCAGCGTTTGCTCTGTTAAGTTGTGCGGTATGCCCCAACGCCAATTTTCCATAAGTCCGGCAGCATAGGCAACGTCAATCGCTGCGCTTGCATAGCCGTTTTCAATCAGCAGATTAATGCCCTGAACTTTATTTTCATAGCTTTTGTCAAGCCAGCGTGAAGCACGGTATACCGCCCGCGTGAGCCTTTCGGCAGTTTCGGGATTTTGGTTAATAAACGCACTCGTCATGCCCAGTACGCAGCAATTATCGTTTATAAAATCTACATCGTCAAGCGAGCGAATTACGCGCAAAACGCCGTCCTGCACAAATCGCTGCCCGACCTGATCGGGAATTACCGCAACCTGAACATCTCCGTTTTGCAGAGCTATTACCGCTTCAGCAGCCGGGAAATCCCGAAACGAGAAATCTTCCGCTGTCAGCCCTGCGCGATATGCAAAGCGTAATGCTATATTATGGAAAGCACCTCCAATCGCGCCGCTAACAGCGATATTTTGTCCGCTTTCCAGCTCTGTTATGTCCGAATCGACAAGCACAAAGGCAGATGCGCAACCTGTATGCAAGCCTAATGTAAACTGTAAATCAATCCCCTGTGTTACAGGCACGAACCAGCCCGCCAGCATACCCGCTACTGTGTCGATATGTCCTGCTGCCAATGCATCGCGGGAGCTTACCAGGTCGCCTGTTACAACAATTTCTGTTTCAAGCCCTTCCTCGGTGAAATAACCCAGCAGGTGCGCCAGCGGAATTGCGGCTTGGCAAAGCCCGCCTTCAAATCCTAAACGGATAGCACGCGCTGCGCCGACTTCATCTTCAAATGCTCCGGGAGTGTCGTTTTGCCTATCATTTTCACCGCCGCAAGCGGCTAAAATACTTGCTCCAAGGGTGATTGCTACAAGCAGTGCTATTATTCTTATGCTTTTTTTCATTTTCTTCTCCTCAAATATCATTTTCAACATACTAAAAATATATGTTTTATATGTTTATCATAGTACTACACAAAATATCGTTTGTCAAGCCCTCTTCGACAAATAATGTGATTAACCTGTGAAGCGAGTTCAAAAAATAATAATTGCAGCAATCAAGCTATGCCGTTATAATAATGATGAGGATTTAAACTGAGAGGAGTAAGTAGGTTATGAACGAAATTATTCGCAAACGAAAGTCAATACGAAAATACGACTTTGCGCCGCTTGATGAGGCGGTTCTTGATGCTGTGCGAGCTGAAATCGCGAGGGTCAAGCCGCTCAATCCCGATATTAAGTATTCCATTGAAATTACTAGTAAGACTAAAGGCATATTAGGCGTTAAAGCCCCTCATTTCCTCATTTTCAGCAGCGAGGAAAAAGATGGCGCACTCGAAAATATCGGATTTATCGGGCAGCAGTTAGACTTGTACTTTTCTGCAAATGGATTGGGTTCGTGTTGGCTTGGTGCATCCAAACCCGGTGAAGCGATGGAGTCGAAGCTGCCGTATGTGATTGCACTGGCTTTCGGCAAGCCTGCTCAGCCGTTGCACCGTGAACTTTCGGAATTCAAGCGCAAACCTCTATCACAAATCAGCGAAGGTAATGACCCACGCCTTGAAGCCGCCCGTCTTGCCCCAAGCGGCGTGAATATGCAAAACTGGCACTTCATAGCAGAAGATGGCAAAATCCACTGCTATCTTAATAAACCAAACCCTGTAATGGGACTGATGCTCGGCAAAATGGGATTGATTGATTTGGGGATAGCAATTTCACATATTGCGGCGGATAGCTATAACTTCAATTTTACCAAAGAGCCGAATGCACCGATACGCAAAGGTTTGATTTACAAAGGAACTGTGAGTACAGGAAACTAACGCCATAGGCACACCCACTTGCCGAAAATAAGTTGTACATTATCTGCAAAAAATCATAAGTCCACGATTTTTGCTGTTTTATGAGGCGAAAATGTACCCTATAGGGTGTAGCGGCAGTGAAATAATTATGTTAAAATATGTACCGTAAGATGATTAAGATTTAGTTTGCACAATTTGTTCATATATGCTATATTAAAATGAGCATAAATCAAAGGAGTCATTATTTTGAAAGCAGAACACGAAAAACATATTCAATTAGGTAACACAACACACGAGATCTCAGGAAGTTTAGAAGATGCGGAAAAGCTTGCTGATGATATTATTGACACGCAAAAATATATAGCAGTGCTCATGAAAAACATTTCTTTCTATATCAACAAATATAGACAGGGAGAAAACCCCAGTGATAGTCTTTATCGAGTTAAAGTCTTGCTTTCATCAGCATTATCAGAAGCTGATGAACTTACTAAGTTAATTCAAAGTCCTACGGGCAAGGTCATTGTCGATAAAGATACATCCCAAAAAATGTTAACCCTCAACGACCAACTTGTTATTGTTAAAGAAGCCACAGCATATGTGTAAGACTCTAGTTTTCTGTGTGAGACTAGCTAGCTGACTGTACCGTAAGTACAGTCAGCTAGTCTTTTTTGTCTGCGGATATTTAGGCTATCGCCGGTCTTTTTTTGTCTGCGGACACTCAAAATTCATTCTTGGTTATACAGAGCTGTTGATAGGTACCGCTCACCTGTGTCCGGTAGGAGCACCACTATCGTTTTGCCTTTATTTTCCGTGCGCTCGGCAAGCTGCGTTGCTGCGTAGGCTGCTGCGCCTGATGAAATTCCCACGAGCAATCCCTCGGTTTCTGCCAACTTGCGAGAGGTTTCAAATGCTTTTTCATTTGGAACGGTGATGATTTCATCCACAGTATTAGGATTGTATACATCGGGTACAAATCCCGCTCCTATACCTTGAATTTTGTGCGGCGCAGGACTCCCGCCTGAAAGCACGGGCGAGTCGGACGGCTCGACTGCAACAATTTTGATGTTAGGATTTTTTGCTTTTAGAGTTTCCCCCACTCCGGTAATCGTGCCGCCCGTGCCTACGCCGCCTACGAATATGTCTATCTTGCTATCGGTATCTTCCCATATTTCTAAAGCGGTGGTTTTCCTGTGTATTTCAGGGTTTGCAGGATTTATGAATTGTCCGGGGATAAATGAATTCTGCGTTTCCTGCGCAAGTTCTTCCGCTTTTGCGATTGCGCCTTTCATGCCTTTTGCGCCTTCTGTAAGCACTAGTTCTGCGCCCAGCGCTTTAAGCAGATTGCGCCGCTCCACACTCATGGTTTCCGGCATTGTTAAAACCAGTCTATAGCCCTTGGCTGCTGCTACAAATGCCAGTGCAACTCCTGTGTTTCCGCTGGTTGGCTCTATAATGACCGTATCTTGTTTTATAAGCCCTTTTTCTTCGGCATCGGCAATCATTGCATAGCCTATGCGGTCTTTTACGCTGCCCAGAGGGTTGAAGTATTCCAGTTTAGCTATTAAGTTTGTTTGTAAACCTAGATTCTTGCTGTAATTCCCGAGTTCCAGCAGCGGTGTTTTTCCTATTAGGTCAGTTAAGTTTTTTGCGATTTTTGACATTATAAAATGCCCTCCAATCCATAACATACTAACGATATATGATTAATATGTTTATTATAATACTTCATGGCAATTCATTTGTCAAGCCCTTTTCAACAAATTACTTGACAGCAAAGCGATTGACCGCTAAAATACATATCTGATATGTATGTTTACTATGAGGACACCATTATATGAAAATATCTGCAAAGTCACGCTACGCTTTGGCAGCACTTATACAAATGGGGCAATTATGCGAGTCTGAGGAATTTGTCTCGCTCGTAAACTTATCTGAAAAGCTGGGTATTTCAAAGATTTACCTAGAGCAGGTTTTCTCGCTTTTGAAGCGAGGGGGCATTGTCATTTCTACAAAAGGATTTGGAGGCGGATATCAGCTCTCTCGCTCTATGCACGAGATATCTGTTTATGATATTTTATCTTCCATCGAATTTTCTTTATTTGAAAAACCCGCTCAAACAGTGGCAGAAAAAGCACCTAATATTGAAAGCGTTATGCAAGACGATGTTTTTATGGCATTAGATGCTGTGATACCCGGCGTATTAAAAGAGATAACTTTAGATTCGCTTGTAATGAGGGCTGCGCAGCATGATGACGGTGGCGGCATGTACTATATTTAGATAGTAATAGTTATACAGATAGGAGTGATAATTTTATGAAGTTAAGCACAAGATGTGTCCACGGTAGCGATAAGTGCTTTGATACTACAGGTGCTGTCAGTGTCCCTATTTTTCAATCGGCGACATTCACCCATCCCGGCGTGGAGCAAAGCACAGGCTACGATTACAGCCGTTTGCAAAACCCTACGCGGGAGTACTTGGAACACGTAATTGCAAATTTGGAGGAAGGCACAGATGCTATGGCGTTTTCCTCCGGCATGGCAGCCGAAGCCACGCTGATGGAACTGTTCTCGTCAGGAGACCATGTTATCGCTTCAGATGATTTATATGGTGGCTCAGTGCGTTTATTTCAGCATATTTCAGCGAAAAACGGAATAGATGTAACCTTAACCGACACCGGCGATATTGATTCTCTGAGGCAAATGATTCGACCTCAAACAAAAGCTATATTCGTAGAAACACCTACAAACCCCATGATGCAAGTTACAGACATCGCCGCCGTCGCGAAAATCACACGCGCAAAGGGGCTTTTACTCATTGTGGATAACACGTTTCTCACTCCCTATCTCCAGCGGCCTTTGACGTTGGGCGCGGACATAGTGGTTCACAGCGGCACAAAATACTTAGGCGGTCATAATGATACTTTGGCGGGTTTTCTTGTCGTTAGTGACGAAAGTTTGTCTCAGCGGCTGCGATTCATCTATAAGACAACAGGTGCTTGTTTGTCTCCATTTGACAGTTGGCTTATCATTCGCGGAATCAAGACGTTGGCTATTCGTATGCAGCAGCAAGAAACATCTGCCCGCTTGATTGCCCAATGGCTGAGAGAGCAGCAAAAAATCCGCAATGTATATTATTGCGGTTTCGATGACCATCCCGGCTATGCCATCAGCAAAAAGCAGTCTGCCGGGTTCGGGGCAATGATTTCCTTTGAGGTAGATAATGCTCAGACGGCAAAATTTCTGCTAGAGAGTGTTAAGCTCATCTCTTTTGCCGAAAGTTTGGGTGGAGTGGAGACTCTTCTGACTTACCCCTATTTACAAACCCATGCTGACGTGCCTGAAGATCAGCGAACAGCTAAGGGGATAACAAATAAGCTCTTACGCCTATCCGTAGGCATTGAGGATACAGACGATTTAATAGCCGACCTTTCAACAGCTTTGGAGAGTTAACTTATGACTTATGACTTTGATAAAATAATCGACCGCCGTGACACATACAGCATGAAGTATAATCCTGCGGCACGCGGTAAGCCTGATGATGTCATACCGCTTTGGGTAGCGGATATGGATTTTACAGCACCACCCTGTGTGCTTGATGCAATTATGAAGCAAACTCAGCACGGAATATTTGGGTATTTTCACACCGATGAAAGCTACTCCGGCACGTTGCAAAACTGGTTTTTGCGCCGCCATAACTGGCATATTGAGCATGATTGGCTTATCAAACTGCCCGGAGTTGTCAGCGCAATTCATCTTGCAATCATGGCTTTCACAGAGCCTGATGAGAGCGTAATTATACAGCAGCCTGTGTATTATCCATTCATGTCGGCTGTATCGTCCACGGGACGGCGGCTGGTGGTCAATCAGTTAGCTCTAAAAAACGGTCGCTATGAAATTGATTTTAATGATTTTGAGCAACAGATTATTTCAAGCAATGTCAAAGTATTCGTCCTGTGCAATCCTCATAACCCTGTCGGACGGGTGTTTACGCGCGAGGAATTGATGCGGTTAGGTGACATTTGCCTCCGTCATAACGTGATTGTCATTGCTGACGAGATTCACCAGGACTTTATTTATGACGGGCATCAGCACTTAGTCTTTGCGGGGCTGGATTCTCGGCTGAGTGACATCACCGTAACTTGTACCGCGCCGACAAAAACATTTAACATTGCCGCACTTTCTGTCGCCAACATTTTCATATCAAACAAGAGTCTGCGTAAGCAATTTTCACAGGAATACGCAAAGTTTGGTGTGCCGCAAATTGGCGTAATGGAGATTGTCTCCTGCGTAGCGGCGTACGAACACGGCGAGAAATGGCTTTCTCAGTTGCTCCACTATCTTTCAGAAAATATGAACTCGATTGATGAGTTTCTAAAAAACAATCTACCTGAAATCGAGCTTATCAAACCCGAGGGAACTTATCTTGCATGGCTTGATTTTCGCGCACTCGGTCTTTCGGACAAGGCATTGGACGATACGATTACACACAAAGCGAAACTATGGCTGCACCGCGGCACTACATTCGGAGCAGGCGGCGAGGGGTTCATGCGCCTTAATACGGCGTGTCCGCGCTCCGTCTTGCAAAAAGCGCTGGAGCAACTTAAGAGGGCTTTTAATTAGTTTTTCGGCTTTGATTCATGGCAATTATTAACAAGACTCCCCTTGTGATACATGACTATTATACAAATTACTACGCCGATTGTACAAAAACGCTAAATATTTATTTTCAGGGTAAAATGTTGGCAAATGTTAACATTTTACCTTGATTTTACTGGGCTGCCTGTGGTATAATATCAAGTTGGAGAAGTGTGCAGTTCATCTGTTACCATATGGAGAGGTATTTTGAATGAGTGATAAAAAAAACAGCATCGTAATTTTCGACGATGACAAAACAAGTCTTAGCTTGCTTACGGAAATTCTTGGTGAAAGTTACACGGTTTATTCTGAACTTGATGGCACAAAATGTCATGAAATCGCTATTAAGCTTAAACCTGACTTGATACTACTTGATATAATCATGCCAGACATGAGTGGATTTGACGTAATAAAAACACTGAAGGAGAGCGAGGAAACAAAAGATATCCCTGTCATCTTTGTAACTAACCTAACCGGACCGGACGAGGAAGATCGCGGTCTTTCTCTTGGTGCGGTTGACTACATAAAAAAGCCGTTCGATGCTAAGGTCGTCAAAGAGAGGGTTTCAGCTCAAATGAAAATAATCAAACAAAGGTAAACGCTGATTTTCTGCGAATCTCTGTGTTGAAATTGATTATGATTTACCTGTATGCGGTAAGATGGTAAAGGAGGCTTTTCTTTAGATGCCCTTGCATAATTGTCCCGAGTGTGGATTTGAGATTCCCGAAGGTGAGCTTGTTTGCTTTAATTGCGGTTTTCTTATTGATGAGCCTATTGCTCCGATTGTTCCGGAAAACCCCGAGGCAGTACCTGAGGGCGAGGTGCCGCTTGAGGGCGAACCGCTTGACGGTGAGGCGCCTGCCGGTGAAGCTTCGCCCAATACACAAGATTCACCTATACACGATGCCCCCGGTATGTCCGATGAGTCTGATACGGAAGAACCGCTGCACTACGATGGTCCTTCAGATGAGAGTCTGCAAAGAGGCTGTTTGATTGCCGTAGGGATAATTGCTACGTTTATCTTAGTAATAATGATGATAATAACATTCAACGTAGGCACACGCTGATGCTTCGTTTATTTTAGTAGTTTTTGTGCTGCAAGCACGAGGAACATATAGTTTGATGAGCCGCCGCCGATTACATATTCCGTTTGCTGCCATAGGAATGGGAAATTAAGCAGCTCCGGAAAATCGGGGCGTATTAATGCTGTACCTGATATTACGCCGCCCGGGTAAAACGACCAATCGGCACGGTTCCATCCGTATGCGACCAACGCGGATTTAGCCCCAACTCCCGATGCAAACGACATATTATTTGACCCTGGGTGGCAGCCTAGTACAAAGTTGAGTGCATTGTATATAAAATCAGGCTCGAACACATCCGGGTATGCTTTATGCAAGAAATAATACTCAAACCCCCGCCTTTGGATATCCCAACCTGCGCCCCAGATATGAGGGCGATATGGGATGCCATATGGAGTTTCATCACTAAGCGCTTTGAGATTTTCCCTAAGTGCAGGTAGCTCTTTGCCTATTGCTTTTGAAAAACTCTCATCGTTCAGCGCACTGTCTACTCTCGCTGTTATCCAGCCTAATTTATCCATTGACCCTGTTATTTCATCAACATTTGCCAGTAAAAATTCCTTGTATTTCTTGTCACCTGTCGTCAGAAACAGCTCGGCGGCTGCGTGGATTTTTGTGTGTACGGGAGATATATGCCAAGGAGTTTCTTTGCTTATCGGGCCGTCTTTTATCTCTGTGATTTCATACAGTTCCTGTGCTGCCTCAAGTGACTGCGCACTCAGCTCATCATTAAACCCTTTGAGCACGCGGGAAACCGCCGCCAAGTGCGCCGCTGTCTTTAGTTCACGTTGCGGGTTATCTTCAGTGAATACCCAGCGGTCATCGGCATTGCCGATTATCCCGTCAGTCTGCGCCGCCGTATCGCCCAGCATCACATATTGCCGTAAATTATTTACAATAATCCCACGATATAGCCGTCCCAGCGCACGGTATGCCCCTACAATTGATAGTGCACCATGTTCTATCTGCTGAAGTATGTCATTTTTACCGTCGGGCTTGTGAATATCAACTATTCTTGCTGTCTGGTCGATTGTAGTTGTGTCGTAATCCACGCCAAAGCTCTCATATGCCATTGCAAGAATATAGCACTCACCCGCTTGCGATTCAACGCGTAAATCATCGTCTCCCGCATCATGCCAGCCGCCTATATTGAGTCCCGGAACATGGTCGCCTGGATTATATTTCGTCATTGTGGACGGGCCTTGAATGTAGCCGTCAAAGTGGTTGTGGTCAATCGGCGCCATAAGCGCATCGTCCATGTGGCACAGGTCATGCCAAACTCTAAAACGCTCCTGTACTCTCATATGGCACATTTGCACAGGCAGGAAGTATTCAAGAACAGGTTGCCATACCCCACGGTCGTATATATCTGCGCCAATGCGGAAAACAGAAGATTCGGAGCTGCCATACCGCACTTTATACAGTCCGTCTGTTATCACATCCGTAAAATCGAATTTCAGGTAATTGTAGCGCAAAAATGAGCCCCATTCATCTCCGTCAGCTTCCCGAACCAATTCTTCCCCGGTTTTTGTGATTTTGTATAACGCCGCCTTTTCGCGCTTTTTTTCATCCCTGTCAAGCTCTATAACTGCTGTTTTTGGTTGATTGGGGTGATAGCCGACTTGTGAAAGCTGAACAACCGGCGTATGCAGCCAGTTTTCGACAACATTTGGCGTTATGACCCAAACCGCCGCTTCCTTGGTTGTATTTGGCCTTAAGTCACTGCTCAGCACAAACCAGCCGTCATTATGCGTGGCACGCGCATCGTATAGGCAAATCGGAGAGCCCTTTGATTCAATTTTACATCTGCCGTAAGGGTCATCAGGTCTGATTGTGAGGTTTTTACCAACTGCGTATGGCTTAATATCAAAAGCATTTATGCTCGGCACAGGCTCAAACGGCCCGTTTGGCTGAACAGGGAATATTCCCTGCTTTTCGTCCATAATCCACGGTTTGCCAAATAATGCACCGGGGAATAATTCCATTGTGAGGCACACATGCCCTACGAAATCATCAGGAACGGGCGAGTCAAGGTCAACCGTTATTACTACCGATTCATCTACGCCTTTGACAGTCACTTTATAGTCAAGCTTAATGTCCGGGTACACAATCGGGCTAAAGCCTGTTTCCCTGTCTTTGTCCGGATACGCAAGCGAAGTCGTGATGGTATTTGCTTCTTCGTCTATGACTCGCTCGCCTTGCTTTGGCACGGGTCTCCATTGCCCTGCAAGATTGCGAAATCGCACATCACCGTTTGAGGCGACACGCTCGCCGTGCATGATAATACTCACCCCTGCTTGATGCCCATCGGGGTAAATATCGTCAAACGCCATCAGATCTACGCCTTTATTGCGAAAATATCCGTTTCCGTCTTTTAATGTAAATGCCATATTTTCCTCCTATGTAGCCGGTCAAAGGCAATCCGGAAAATTTGCTTTTTATTGCTTGTGGAGATTTTTAGTGGTCGAATCATGCAGTCGCTTACTGAAGTAGCGCAATAAAAAGTAAATTCCCCGGATTGCCTCTGATTTGTTGCCCTTTAGCTTATTTCATAGCTAAAATAAAATCTTCAATATATTTATCCCAGAGCCTCCATTCGTGGCTGCCGGGCTCAAATACGCTCTCGACATTCAGTCCGAGATGTTTTGCTTTTTTGCAGAATCCGACACTCATAAGATACAGGTCGTCCTGCTCTCCGCAGCGCACTGTAAATTCTAAATCTTTATGTTTTTCGGCATCCAGTAAGTTCATCGGTTCGAGTGACGTTGTTTCGAGTTCGTCTTTTTTTACCATCATAAACGGGAATTCGTTACGTTGCTCTTCAGTCAGCCGCGGAAGGATTGCAACAGGGCTTAAAAAGCCTGAAAACAGCCCGACTTTTTTATATCTCTCAGGATATGTCAGGGCTATTCTTGCCGCCCCGTATCCACCCATAGAGATGCCTGCAATGTTATTAAGCTCACGTTTTCGAGGAACTCCTATCAACAGATTCAGGTATTCGGGCAGTTCGTTTGCCACAAATGAGAAATAGTTTTGCCCGTTGACGTCGTCGCAGTACATGCTGCGCCCTACGCTGGGCATTATGACCGTCACCCCTGCATCGCGCGAGAAGAGTTCCACGCGTGACAGGCGCAAAAATGATGTTGCATCGTCCGAAAGCCCATGCAACAGATAAAGGCACTTGCGCTCCGACACCGGCATCTCCCCGATATGCGTAGAGTCAGGTGTCACCATTGTCAAAAGAGTGCTCATTTTTAGTTCCCTCGAGTAGAAATCAAGTGTTAGCAATGCCATGTCTTACTCCTTTCATTCGGTGAGTCTTGTATATTTAAGGTATGTATTATCCCTAATCGTCAGTCCCGTCAAAAACAATTCTTTCCTTCACAAATTCAGCAATCTTTTCGCTGTCTTTAATTGCTAACAGCATATCTGACTCTAAAAGGTCTATTCCCGAAGGATATCTTGGCTGGGTTGAATATCCATTCAAGCGCTTACACATATCATGCAATTTCGCAAATGAATCATCATGGTTTTCGCATTCGGCTCTCAGTAATTCCAAGTCATGAGTACGGGGAGGATTAATATTTTTGTATATCCAATACGCCTTCAACATCTTTTCAGCCGATTGTTGGCAATGATAGCAGATAATTTCTAAAGGTTTTTGATTCATTCCACACAGGTATTTTGCAGAGGATAAATCCATGTCTGAATAAGAAACCCATTCATTAATCGTTATCTTATCCATATAATTTCAACCCTTTCCGAACAACTTCACCCTCGATATAACCCAAAGTATTCTTGTTTCTGTCAAATTTGCTCTTCGTCCTTACTAACATATCAATGCCTCTTGTCCTGCTCTTAATTGAGCCTTGAATATCCCACGTTGCTTCAAGTTCACGCATACTTCCATCCGGAATGACAACGTAGAAATCATAGTCGCTATCTTCCTTAGCTGTACCATCTACAAAAGAACCAAAGAGATATATTTCCAATGCCGGAACAGTCTCCAAAATAATATCGACAATGCTCTTTACTTCGTTTTCAACATCTTTTTCTTTTGCCAACATAACATCTACACCTCCTTATCATCCCATACTCAGATACGCTTCTATGAAGCCGTCTAAGTCGCCGTCCATTACTGCGTTTATGTTTCCGTTTTCATGCCCTGTCCTGTTGTCTTTTACTAAGGTGTAGGGCATGAAAACGTATGAGCGGATTTGGCTGCCCCATTCTATTTTCATTTGTTCGCCTTTGATGTCGCTTATCTTGTCGAGATGCTGTCTCTCTTTAATTTCGAGTAACTTTGAGCGAAGCATACGCATTGCTACTTCACGGTTTTGGTGCTGACTGCGCTCCATTTGACATGCTACGACCAAACCTGTCGGCAGATGTGTAATCCTGACTGCGCTTTCGGTTTTGTTGACATGCTGTCCGCCTGCGCCTGATGCCCGAAAAGTGTCTACCCTAAGATCCTCAGTCTTGATTTCGAGTTCTACATCATCTGAAATCAGCGGTGCCACTTCGATTGCAGCAAACGATGTGTGGCGGCGGCCTGATGAGTCAAACGGGGATATGCGCACAAGGCGATGCACACCGTTTTCACTTTTAAGCAAACCATAGGCGTTTTCTCCATCTATTTGGAGTGATGCTGATTTCACGCCCGCTTCCTCGCCATCCAGCCAATCGAGCAATTTAATTTTCATGCCGTGCCGCTCTGCCCAGCGTGTGTACATTCGATACAGCATTTGCGCCCAATCTTGTGCCTCGGTGCCTCCGGCTCCCGCGTGAAATGATACTATTGCCGCTGAGTTGTCATACTCTCCGCTGAGCAACGTTTCAAGCCTTGCCGTTTCGAGTGCTGCGCAAAACTCTTTAAACCCCGCTTCGACCTCTGCAAGCAGACTTTCATCCTTTTCTTCTGCACCCATTTGACACAACGTCATAAGGTCACTGAAAGAGCTTTCCAGTTTTTCATATGTTTCTATTTTGGTTTTCAGAGATTTTATGTTTTGCAAAACTATTTGCGAGTTTGACAAATCATTCCAAAAACCATCTTTTGCGCTTTCTGCTTCAAGCCTCTCCAGCTCGGCTGTAATCTCCTCGAGCTTGAGTGCTTGCTTTAGCCCATCCAACTGTGGGCGCAAATTATTTATCGATTGTCTGAAATTGTCAAATTCAATCATTGTCCTACCCGCAGTTCTACAATAACCAGCTCGGGGTTATTTAGAAATCTTGTCCATCCTAAGTGGTTTCCGAGACCTCGTGTCACTATCATTTGTGTGCCGCCGCTTGTGTATAATCCGCTCGTATATGTGGGAAACAGCTCCATCCTCGGACCTATCAGCCCGTCTGTAAACGGCAGTCTCACAAGTCCCCCGTGTGCGTGCCCGCTCAGCAGTAAGTCTACACCCAGTCTGCTGAACATCTCTATCTTGTAATTTCTATGATAGAGAACTATCAGAAATTCCGGAGCTTCGTTTTGATGTATGTTTCCTAAAAAATCGGCAGGTGTTATCATGTCAGCAGGACCGTTCGGGTCTTCGACTCCCGCCAAAATTATCGTGTCTCCACCGATTTCAAGCCTTTCAAAGCTGTTGCGAAGAAGCCTCACGCCACGATCTTCAAGTAACGAAAATAATGCCTGCAAATGCCCCGGTCCGAGATCCCACTCGTGATTTCCGGTCACAAAATATACAGGAGCGATAGGCACCAGCCCGTCAATCAATTCTTCCGTTATTTCGAGTTGCCTTTCTATGGGCAGCCCGGGCTGGTATCGGTCAACAATATCACCAACTATTACTATGATATCGGAATTTGATTCCCTCACAGCTTGTATAAGTTTCTCATTGCCCTCGCCGTGCTCCGCTCCGTGGTTATCCGCAAGGAGCGCAATTCTGTATCCGTCAAATGCAGGAGGCAGATGTGGAAATTCCAGAATGTACTCGGTTGTGACCAGTCTTGTATTGCTGTCAAATAGTATGATAGCTACGGAGAATAATGCAATCAGAAAAAATATCAGAAACACTCCGAAGCAACCTACACGTCTTCGTCTTCTCAATTGTTCTCAACTTTCTTTGTCACGCACAAATACATGCTTTATATTAGGGTCGGTCGTCTGCCTGAAGTCTGTCTCGAAACGGTCTATAGATTTTATCATTGATGACAGGCTTTTGTGTCCGAAATTGCGGTGGTCAAAGTCGGGCTGCTTTTTGAGTATGAGGTTTCCGAGTTCGCCCATGAATACCGACCCGCTATCACCTGCCAATGCGGCTACGGAGTCGGCTATAAGCTCAATTACTTCCTGCGGCACAGGGGTTGTGCGCTGCTTTGCCGCATTTTGCGATTTATTTTTGTGTGATGACTGGGACTTTTGTCCGTTTTCACTTTGGTCTTCGGTTTCGCTTTGTGCTTCATTTTCCGCTGCAAGGGTTTCTGCGTGACGTTTGTTTATTACTTCGATGTATGTGAATTTGTCACACGCAGCAATAAATGCGCTTGGGGTTTTTCGTTCACCAATGCCTATGACCCGCTGCCCTGCCTCGCGCAATCTGATAACCAGCCTTGTGAAGTCACTGTCGCTCGACACTATGACAAAGCCATCGGTTCGCTCTGTATAGAGTATGTCCATCGCATCTATAATCATCGCCGAATCGCTGGAGTTTTTGCCTTGTGTGTAGCTGTACTGCTGTATCGGCGTGATAGCATTTTCCAAGAGCGATGATTTCCAACCGGAAACAACGGGACTTGTCCAGTCTCCGTAGATACGCTTTATCGTGGGTGTTCCGTATATTGCTATTTCTTCCAAAACTCGCTTTATGCAGTTGCGCGGTATGTTTTCTGCATCAATGAGCACTGCGAGTCGGAGGTTGCTGAGGTTTAGTGAGTTGTTTGTCAAATATCTTCACCGCCTGATTTTAGTTTGTTGTTTGGGGTATTCTATCAAATTTACAGGAAAGTTGCAAGTTTTCCTCCAACCATTTTGCAACTCCATCGTTGTCATTTGCGCCGCATATATGATTTGAAACCGCTTTCACCTCGTCTATAGCATTTTCTACTGCCACGCCGATGCCACACCCTTTTACCATTAAAATATCGTTATAGTCATCGCCAAACACGACAATATCGTCAGTCGGTATGCCAAATTCCATTGCCACAACTTTTAAAGCATCCCATTTAGTGGCGTTGCGATTCATGATCATTGCCATATGGGCAACTTCACTCGCACTTTCTTCAATATATAGTTCGGCAGGTATGTATTTGGCTAATCGCTTCATATCTAACGGTTCCGACGAGCCAATTACTATCCTGTCGGACAGTTTGTTTGGAATATCTGAAAAATCTGTTCTTATAAAAGCGGTATCGTGCCATACCTCTGAAACATCAAAGTTTGCATATAGAGTTTCATCAATCTCCGCAGAAATGGTGAGGTCAGGAAAATCACGTGTAAATGAACGCAGGAGGTCATTTCCGGTTTCGGGCTTTATGCCAAAACTCGTATGTACCTCTCCATCTATATAAACAACCGCTCCATTGTGGACAATCAAGGCATCGGTAGGGATTTTTTCACAAAAGCTCTCAATAGCTCGTTTGGAGCGTGCTGTGGCAAACGCAATTTTGGTTCCATGCTTATGATAACGAGCAAGAACATCAATTGTGTAAGCGGAGATGGTTTTATCTGTTCGCAGCAACGTGCGGTCAAGGTCGGTGACAATCATTTTTACATTCAATTCTATAAAGTTCCCTTCATTTATTCACATTGACTATTACACTTTTATTGACTGAAAAATCAACTATAGCAGTATATCACGAGACTTTAATAACCACAACAGTATAATTGTTTTTGGGTTTCCTCTGTTTGTTTTTGGGTTTCCTCTGTTGTAGGGGTACAATACACAAATACACAATACACCTGCAATGGTGTAAGGTGAAAATTGATCATAATTAACGCAGCGGGGCTGCTGCAAAACACTAGATTTGTCACTGAGAGAGAGCGGAGTGACTGAAAAATCCTTCTCGTAACGCATTTACTGAGCATTAAAATCCTTCACTTCGCTAAGGATGACAATTTTTTGGTGTTTTGCAACAGCCCCTAAGTTTTGCGCTTATATTTCCTGCAACTACGCTCTGCCGAGCCATCTGCCGCTTGCGGCAAACCTATGTCGCTCATTGCCAGCGGCACGGACTCCGCCCCTTGCCATAGCACCGTCAGCTTGCAGATAGTACCACAATCCGCCGCTCTGCACCCAACCTGTTGCCATAGCACCGTCGCCACGCAGGTAGTACCAGTCGCCATTCCAACGAACCCAGCCCGTCGCCATCGCACCATCCGATTGCAGATAGTACCACATTTCGCCGCTCTGCACCCAACCTGTCGCCATTGCTCCGCTTCCGCGCAGGTAGTACCAGCTACTATTCCACTCTATCCAGCCTGTCGCCATAGCTCCGCTTCTGCGCAGGTAGTACCAATCGCCGCGCCACTCTATCCAGCCCGTTGCCATCGCACCACTTCCGCGCAGGTAGTACCATGTTCCACTATAAAGTACCCATCCGGTTTGCATAATTCCGATATTATTGAAGAAAAAGTGCTCGCCCCCAATTTGAGCCCAGCCTCGGAGAGTTCCTCCGCTATCGAGGGTGAAGCGCCAGTTGCCATTAGCATCTTGCCGCCAACTCCCTGCCGGATTCACCGGTAGCCTAGGCGGTGGCAGGGGTGGTTCTGGTATCGGAGTTGGATCGGGCAGCGGCGGCGGCGGTGGTGGTGGTGGAAGTTGCAGAGGTGTTGCCGGTGTTGCTGTTATCGTAAGGGTCAACAACCTTGTTGTTCGTGGCTCTGCACCTCCACTTTCGATTGCTACATTGACAGTGAAGGTGAAGCTGCCGTTTGTTCCGCTTAGATTTGCCTGTGTTCCTGCTATTGCTGCCGTGAATGGACCGTTTACTATTGTTATTTCAATGTCGTCCGACAGGCTAAGCCCGGCTATGATTGCTTCTACTGCTGCTCTTGCTTGAGGCATATTTATTACATTGGCTTGCAAAGCTGCATAGGTTGCGCCCTCTATCGTTGCGACAGCAGCCGCAATGTCTGCATCATACTGTGTGAGAAATATTCTCAGCACTACAGGTGCGCTCCATGGAGAATCATTGTGGTTGCCATCACCGAGCCGTCTGACTGTTATGTGTGTGCTGCCCGCTTCAATGATAGTTACTTCGCCGTCTGCGTTAATCGTAGCAACATCTTCATTACTGCTTTGCCATTCCAATGCACCTGTGCTTGCGCCGTCTGCCGTCGCCGAGAATATGGGCGGCGCGGCGCTTTCTATGTGAACGACAGTTGACGGACCTACAATAGTCGGCGCGAGTTGGCTTGTGCGGTTTACTATAAGTTCTACGTATTGTACTTCAGTATAACTTACATCGAAGTTTTGCCGTGCGAGAGCGTTAGTACTCAGCGTAACACTGAAGTCACGGGTTCCTGCTTCCGGTATATATGCCGGGTCTGTCCATGCAAATGTTCCAAACTCGACATTTCCTCCTGTCAGCGCTGAGTCAGATTTTGTCTGCCCGAAAGTTATCGGTGAGGCTGATGTGGGAAACGTAAAGTCCAGCGGCGGCCACGCTGCTTGACCTATTGTGAAGTTTATAATCCTCGTACCGCTGAAGTTACCGATACCTGTTATTGTCACACTTGCCTCCCCTGCGTTTGTATTGTTTTGCCAATTTGAGAGTGTGAAGTGTGTGCCTTGTGCTAACGTGACATTGCTACCGCTCACTGCGCTTCCCGCAAATGCCGCCACAGTAGGCGCAGGAGTGAGAGCCACCCCTGAAAATGTTTGTGACGGTATGCTGATTGACACGTTAGTGTCGCTAATCGGTCTTACTGTGATAGTTACAGTTGCAGAGCCGTAAAATGGGCTAAAGCCCGTTCCCGGTCTGACTACTCGGAAATGTACCGTATGCACTCCCGCATTTACAAATGTCGGACTGACAGGGAGCGTGTATTCGCCGTTTGCATCACGGAAAGCCACAACCCCTGCTCCTCCCGTGTCCTGCACAACAACGCTATGTTCCGCGCCGTTAAACATTACATTAATTGATGGTGCGCTTATATCACTCGCCGGAATGGGACTGCCGACTATTGTAAATGTCGTGCTTTCACTGCCTGAAAAATTGCCGGATGGAGCAGCCGTAACCGTCACGCGCCCTGTACCGGGGCTTGTGTTGTCGGAATAACTGACTATAAAAGCGTTTTCCGGAACATTTATGCCATCTATAACAACAGATGTTACGTTCGGCGTGATTGCGTTGTTTGTATAGTCAAAAACAGTACTCGAAAGAGTGATTACAGCACCTGTAAGCGACAACGGGTCGATTGTGAAGTCGCCGAGCACAAACTCTTCTTCACTGTGGGTATCCGATTCTGCAATTATAACCCGCACACTATATATCCCTGCATCTGTTGGAGCTGTGGTCACCCAAGCTGTCGTGCCCCCGAGAGTGTACTCAACTGTTATTGCGCCCAATCCCACTGCGCCTGTAACCGTAACGGCGCGTGGTGTATTGTTGAATGTCACTGTTGTAAGGTTGTAGCTTAAATCTTCTCTAACTGTCGGCCGCCTTGTAACTTCGTCTGTTGGGATTGATTCCACATGCCCTTCTGTGTTTGCTGTGGTGACTCTAACGGTGATTGTCTGCCCGACATCTGCTTGCACAAGCGTGTATGTGCTATTCGTCGCGCCATCGATAAATGTGATGCCACGATACCACCTATAGCTTACCGCTCCGAGGTTGTCGATTGTCGGGGTGGAATTTAAGGTATGGTTTGCGGTGAGTGTTTCGCCAAACACAGCATCTCCTGTGATGATTATTGTGCCGCCGAGTTCTGCTACTAGTGGTTGCGAACGGATGTGAAGGTTTAGGCTTCGTCCACCCAGCCAATTCCAACTAGACCCACATAAAACATAAACCCAAATGCTGAAATCTCCATACTCTGTTGGTGTACCGGATATCAACCCTGTCTCATTTAGGGATAGACCGTCCGGAAGAAGGTCTCCTGTTCTCCACACAGCACTTGTGGGTAAATTTATCCCTTGCAATTGGTAAGAGTACGGCACTCCGACTTCTCCATCGGGAAGTTCTGTCGTTATGATTCCATAATCCCTTATTTCGATTTCTAAGTCTCGATATGCGATTCGTACGCTACTATTATAAACAGCTATCCGAAACGCAAACCATCCGGTAGTTGTTGGAGTACCGGATATTACCGCGCGGTTTACATCACCGGGCAGACCCGCCAGGTTCAACCCCGGCGGCCAAGTGCCTCCCGGCAAAACTGCCCACGTTGAACCCGCAGGGAGATTAACCGCTTCGACGTACTCCCGGAATGGCACATTGCTAATTCCTGAAGGAAGCCACTGCGAGATTATTCCGTACGTAGTTATCCTGATGGTGAAATCGCGATAAGCGATTCGCAAATTATCGCTATAAATGGCAACTTGGAAACTAAACACACCGGGGGTTGTCGGGATACCCTCAATGCGATGCGAGTTATAGTCATAATAAGTGACACCTGAGTGGTAATCATACCAAAAATTTGGCGACAACTCCAATCCGGGAGGCAATGCACCGGATGATATCCTCCACTCTGCACCATTGGGAATATTCTCTGCCCCAATCCATGTGAAATAGCTTATATCGACAATTCCATCCGGTAGAGCAATATCTGTAATCATTGAAACCTGCAAATTTGCTGCAAATGGCATGGTTATTCTCTGGTCGTCATTAGTAAAAATTAAGTTGCCTTCGTATAACCCCGGGACAACGTTGCTTGCAAATGTCATTTGCGCTGTGAAAGAATCGCCTGAACCTTCAATTTCAAGTTCTACACCTGTATGGTTGCCGTTGAATATAACTTCATACGCCCATACTCCACTACCTGCATTGCGTATTGTTATAGGTATTGGACTGCTTTCGGTGCCTATAACTACTCCAAAACTGAGAGATGCCATGGTTCTTGGTTGCATAGAAAACCCCGCCTCCCACGGCCATGGAAAATCGTCATCCGCCCAAGTTTGCAAGGGAACCGGAACATAATGCTCCACTGTGGCAAAGGCTGCCTGAGTCAGGGCTTCATAAGGTTGCACAAATCCTGCACCAACTGAAAAAACACTTGTCTGATGAACACCTGTATTTGGACCATCATGTGGTCCTTCAAGAGGTCTGGCGGTATTCATAATTCTGGCTTTAATTTCGTATGGCTCGGCATCGGGGAATTCTTGCATTAGTAATGCTGAAATTCCTGTTATGACAGGACTTGCCATAGAAGTGCCTCCGAATGAACCGTAACCACCACCGGGAGAATCTGTTGATATGCTACTAACACCCGTGACTATTATATCCGGCTTGATGTGATAGGTATGCATTACCGGACCTCGACCTGAAAATCTGGCAATTGTATCCGTAGGGTGACGATAGGTACTTCCCCAACCCCAATAATTGGAAGACATTGTTTCCAATATAGCCACATCATTGCCTCTGGTGCCTGCCCCGACAGATATTGCCAGAGGACTGTTAGCGGGACCATACATTGTAAACGGATTCGGACCAGCGTTATGCGCAGCGGCAACAACAACGTGCCCTGCTTCTACAGCTAACGTCACAGCGGCAGCCTCGGGTTGAAAAGGATTTGTTCCTCCTCCCCATGTGTAGATAATATCCGCCTCTATGCTCACCGCTACCTCCAAAGCTCCAATAGCTGTAAGTCCCGCATGAGTAATATTATTATCAGTGTGGATGCGACGAAAAGACCATAGCTCTACCTCCGGAGCCATAGCAATTATTGCACCGGCAGTCATTGTTCCATGATTGTTTGAATCTGTATAAACATATCCTCTCTCTATATGTTGCTCCCAACCGCGTACCCTGCCTGTTCCATCACGAAAACGCTCAAACTCCGGATGAGTAGAATCAATGCCAGTGTCCAGCATGGCTACCCGCACACCTCTTCCGGTTATGTTTAAAGTGCTATGAATCTCATCTATTCGCAAATCTGTTCTAAGTGTTCTCTTTAAGTTATCATTTATGAAGAACCCGGAAGTTTGCGCGGCAGAGGTGGGCATCGGCGGGACTGGAATTATGTGTGGCGTGACTGCAAACACCTCAGGTAATGCTGCAATTTGCTCTACTAACTCGGCAGGCACACGCATATAAACGCCATTAAAAAGCTGATAATGCTCACTGAATATTTCAAACGGCATTGCAAACGGTGTCATTGCTCCCGGAGGAGCGGCGGGGGNGATTCCTTCAAGCTGTGACATAAACGTTTCGTGCGCCGCCAAAGCCTGTTCTTCAAAGGAGCCACCTGCCGCTCTTCCTCGGGGAAGGGGCATTCCTCGCTCTTGCATAAGCCTAAGCGCCACAGACGGCGGGGTCACAAACTGCACAACAATCTCGACAATTTCATCAGAATTGCCCAATGCGAAATCACCTTCAAACCCCTGCAAACCAACAGGTTCTCCGAATGTGAGAGATAAAACGTCATACTCCGTGGTCTCACTGGCTTGCAATTCATAATCGGGTTCATATATCGATTCGTCCTCAAGCTCACGCTCCTGCTCGAACGTAGGTTCACCCTCCGGTTTTTCCTCTGCTTCTATCGTCGGCTGATTCTCCGCTTCAATGTCAAGCTCGATTTCAACTTGATGACCTTGATATTGAGCATCGTCCCCCAAGCCGCCTGTAATATTCTCTTCATATTCCGCTGCATAAGGAAACGCCATCGCAACCGTGCTAAACATAAATGTCAGCGCAAGGAGCAGCGTAAACACCCTGCATAGAGACTCTTTTGTTTGAGTAGATTTTTTTTGCTTATAAAATGTTTTCATTTTCTTCCTCATTTTCCATTTCTCCACACTATTTAATTCCCTCTCCCTCGGAGCATTCTCCCACCGGGGCGTGCGCACGTGCCCCGGCGAGTGTTCTCCGAGAAACGAAAAATGCCGCGTATGACTCACGCGCGATTATCGCGCATTACATACACAGCACCTATGTGCTACACAAACGACTCGTACTACGTTAATGCTTGCGAAATAGCGCAAACCGTTGTAGAATAGTCAATGTGGTATTGCAAATATGCAATTGTGTATGTGGGCAACTCACATATACAGGGCGGGGAGTGGCTTCAACACTTCCCGTCTGCCGCCGAAAAATCGGCGAAGCATTTTCGCTTCTATGCGGTATCATACATTATTATGCGTGCAATTGCAAGCATTTTTTGTCAAAATTATGAATTTTGTGAAAGATTTGTGAATTTTGGCTTCTCGAATACTATAGCTCGCATCTACGAAAGATTTCTGCACAGTAAGTACAGAGAACATCGGCAACGGTGTTTTCTCAGGGGCTGTTGTAATTCACAAACATTTAACAAACAAACCCAAATGTAGAAACTTTGTAGAAAGAGATACCCGCAAGTTTTAGTTTTCTACACAAAACGCCCCAAAGTGTGAAAATCTTCAACTTTGGAGTTTTTGCGCGTGGTTGCAATCTTTATTAGGTTTGTGATATGCTCTGCCCGCAAGCATGACGACGGCTAGGCTGCTTCGGAAAGGAGCAGCGATGGATATATCAACAATA
>WQTE01000009.1 GCA_009786445.1 Oscillospiraceae bacterium
CCCCCCCGCACCCCCCGCAAATAGCGGGTGCGCGTAGCGCAGGTGGCGTTTCAGGCACCGTCAGAACGGTAGCCGGAACTGGCATCCACGGAGCTACAGACGGCAGTATCGCTCAATTTAACTTGCCCGGTGGCATATTCAGCAGTGGCGACGGCACCTCACTATATATCACCGACACGTATAACAACTTAATACGCAATCTAAACAACACGGGGAGGGTCCGTCGCATAACGGGCGAAGTCCTCGTTCTTGACGATTTCGGCTTCCCGCAAGGATTTCACAGCGACAGCAGTATTAACACAGCCCTTTTTAACCGACCGACCGACGGAGCGGTTGATGAGTTTGGACGGCTCATTATAGTAGACAGCGAAAACAACTCAATAAGAATCATACGAAGCCGTAATGTATACACCTTCGCAGGAAACACACGCTCCGGTCACGCAGATGGTGTTGCAAGCGAAGCTAGGTTCAATCGCCCAACAGCCATCGCAATCTGCCCGCAGGGCTACATCTACATCGCCGACACACTCAACCACGTTATCCGCAAAATTGACCGAAACGGTCGGGTGACAACCGTAGCCGGAACACCCGGTGTCAGCGGTTTTCGTGACGGTGCAGCAAGAAGCGCACGACTCAACCGCCCCGGCGGTATCGCAATATCACCTGACGGAAGAATTTACATAGCAGACACGGGCAATCACCTCATCCGCGTGCTGGAAGATGGTGAAATGCAAACGCTTGCAGGTACACTTCGCACGAGCGGCACCGACAATGAGCCGCTTGGAGGCTTTGCGGATGGCCTTGAAGCTATGTTCAGTGCCCCAACAGGTCTAAGCCTATGGAACGGCAACCTCATAGTGGCTGACACCATGAATCACTCTATAAGAGCAATACTCCCCGGCGGAGAAACCATTACCATTGCTGGCTCTTCTTCCCCGGGATATATCAACGATGCTCCGCTGCGGTCTGCATTTCATATGCCGAGCGGAGTTCATGTTCGAGAAAATACGCTGTATATTGCCGACACGGGCAATAACGTCATCCGAGCCGTAGAACTTGACGGATTGGAGGGCATGAGATGAAAAAATTACTTGCTTGCCTGATAGTCTTTATACTGATATTTAGCCCACTGATACACGCATCTGCAACAGACCACACCGCACGAATGATTTCCATTCACAGCATGGAAGGGCGTGCCGTAACCTTGTCACGTGATAACGACCGAGGCAGCACTCCGAGAGAGAGGCAACGACTATCCGAAGGACATACACTCACGACAGGCAGTGCCTCCCATGTCCACTTGCAAATGGACAGAGATTCGATACTTCATATGGACGAGCATAGCACGGTTGTAGTCGGCTCCTCGGGCAACAATTTATCACTGACTTTACAAAGCGGCAGCGTTCTTGTAAACGTGACTGAACAATCCGCCGGGCAAACAATATCATCTCGCGTGGGTAATGTCGGGCTCGGCATACGAGGAACAATGTATACAATGAGCAGGGATGTGTACGGCGTTGTAACTATAATAATGCTCTCCGGAGCCGGTTCCGTAAACGATGTGCTGCTTTCTGCGGGGTCGGTTATGGTTGTATATGACGGGTTTTCCGGAAGGTCTGTCACTCATGACGGCACTCTCGTGTCCGGGCAATACTATGCGATTGCAGGCATTGAGGTTGAAAATCTTGATTTACACACTCTAACGGCGATTTACGGCAATAGCGAGTACCTTATAGAAGCAGGCACTGTCACTTCCGAGGACATTTCGCTGATTCCTGACTTGGTCGCAGAACTTAGGTCAGAACGTGATGCACAGCTCGATGAAAGAAATGCTCTCGCCCGACAAATTCAGCGAGCGCGAGGTAATTCTATCCGCAATTTCGACTTTTCCGATGACGGTGAATCTGCGTTAAACGCTAGAAATACACGACCTCGCAGCGGGGTTCAATCCAATCCATCAACAGAAGCCCCAACCGAGAACCCGAGTGAGCCACCATCAGACTCATGGGTTGACAACCCGTCCGATACTCCACCTGAAACTCCGAGCGAACCCCCAACTGAACCTCCGAGCGATACTCCACCCATAACACCTCCTGATGAACCACCGCCAAACCCGCCACCCACAAATCCAAGCGACCCCCCGCCTGTGGTTCCGCCCGACACTCCGCCTGACCCACCAGACCCGCCGGTAAATCCGCCGGACCCACCACCCACTAACCCAACAACGCCATGCCCCGCATGTGCAGATTATGACTGCGCCTTAGAATACTCCGGTTTAACAGGAATTATTGGCGGAGATGAGCGCGCTCCTTGGCGACTATTTGGGTGTGGTGTGCTGATGGTAGACGAAGGATTTATTCAGACTACCGGAACTCAACTCCCTTGGACACCGCATCGGAATGCAATAAACACCATAGTTTTCACAGGCCCAATCACCGCCGGGGAGTCTTTATCCAGCTTATTTTCAAACATGCATAACGTAACCGAAATAGAAGGACTATCTTATTTCGACACAAGTAACGTAACTAATATGAATTTTATGTTTAGTACCGCACTGAGCTTAACTTCGCTCGATTTGAGTGGTTGGGATACAAGTAACGTAACTGAAATGCACCATATGTTTCGCCATACACACAGCTTGACTTCGTCGCTTGATTTGAGCCATTTTGACACAAGCAACGTGCGGACTATGTCTGAAATGTTTGCCCATACAGGATTACCTTCGCTTGACTTGAGTGGTTGGAATACCGGCAATGTGGGGAGTATGGGTCAAATGTTTTCCGGATCAAGCAACCTAACTTCGCTTGACTTGAGTGGATGGGACACTAGAAATACATTCAATATGTATGGAATGTTTCGGCAACTAGTCTCTCTCAACACACTTATACTCGGCGCAGATTTCATCTTTTCCTCAAGCCCTAATATAGGCTTGAGCGGGTCTTGGTCTATTGGTGGCGGAACTCCTTACAGCGCAGCCGATATGATGGCAAACAACCCATCCAATATGGCAGGGATTTGGGTAAGAGAAGGGGCGACAGGGCGTGTACACTTTGTCTACTCTTGGGAAGAGTTGTGGGCGTTACTTGAAGAACTTGATGAACTCGACCGAATAAATGCCGAAAAGGAGCAAGCCGACCCGGATGATTCTTACTACGCAGAAGATTACGAGTACGACTACGCAGACGAATATTATGACTACGCGGAGGATTACGAATATTACGATTGCGACTATGAATACAAGGATACGGACTGTAATGAATACGAGCGCGACTACGAATACAACGATGCGGACGACTGCAATGAATACGAGTACAACTGCGAAGACGAAAATGATGTAACCGACCCCTGTGATTCTTACAGAAAAGAAGACGAGTACGAAAAAGATTCCGAAAACGATGAGGACGAGGGCGGCGATAGTGACGAAACTACCGACTCGGATGATTCGGTTTACAGAAAAGAAGATGAATACGGCAAAGACCCTGAGGAAGATGATGATGAAGCTGACGATGCAAGCACCGACGATGACGACAAAGATAGCGAAGAAAAACCTTCGATCTATGACGAACTTCTGAAAATGTATGAAAATGTCACCGCTGAAGGTACTTCCGCCGAAAACGCTTCACCCGAAAGAGAAACGGACGAAGAACCCGAAAGTCCGTCAATCTATGATGAGTTACTAAAAATGTATGAAAACGCTGCCGATGAAAGCAGCAGCGAAGAAAGTAATGGCGAGACGAGCAACGAAGCAGACGACGAACCGAAGGAATCCTCCGTCTACGACGAACTGCTCAAAATGTACGGCCTAGAGTGATAGGCAATTGCGAAAGTCGCACTCACAAATCACCCGCCGCAGGCGGCGGGNGATTTGATAAAGCGGAGAAAATGAATTAGTATAGTTGCTTATGTTTGACAAATCTTTTTATCTGTGATAGTATCTCACGGCTGGGACAGAGATGTCGTCTGCGCAATCCATGCGCTTAGTTTCGGGATAAAGCCGATTTTTCCGGTTTCTTTTCCGCCCGATACCAGGCCACCGGATATCAGAATGTGGCTATTTGTGCCGCAGAAGAAAAGAAAGGTATAAAAATGATTACAAAAGATCAGAAAAACGCAGTTATTGAGGGCAATCGCACTCACGAGACAGACACAGGCTCTCCGGAGGTACAAATCGCAATTCTCACTGAGCGAATTCGTCAGCTCACCGAGCACCTCAAGGTACATAAGAAGGATAAACATAGCGAACTTGGTCTACTCAAAATGGTCGGTCGTCGCCGTAGCCTTCTTGATTACCTTATGAACAAAGATATTGAGCGTTACAGAGCTTGTATCGCAAAATTGGGTATCAGGAAATAGAAGTTTTTCAAATCCGAGCTGCAAGCAAACAGCTCGGATTTGTTTGGTAATTTAAGACTATAAATAATCGGAGCGCTGTCCCATAGCAGTTGAAAATGCATCTGTTATCCTGCGGGAGTGTTTTCAAGTGCTAAGAGACCGGCTGCTCCGTAAAATTGAAAAGGAGCAATATACAATAATGATAATTTCAAAAAGAGATTTCACAACCAACAGGTACAACATGGAGTTTGCGGGAAGACCACTCACGCTTGAGACAGGTAAACTCGCAGAACTATGTAATGCCTCCGTGCTCGTGCGTTACGGTGAAACTGTAGTGCTTGTAGCCGTGACCGCTTCATCCAGGCCGCGCGATGGCATTGACTTCTTTCCGCTTTCAGTGGATTTTGAAGAAAAACTCTATGCTGTCGGCAGAATTCCCGGTGGTTATTTGAGACGCGAGGGACGTCCTGCCGAGCGTGCCGTTCTCGCCGGACGTATGATTGACAGACCTATGCGCCCGCTTTTCCCTGATGATTTACGAAACGATGTAGCCATCACCTGCACTATTTTAGCTGTTGACCATGACTGTTCACCTGAAATTGCTGCAATGGTCGGTGCTTCTGCGGCTGTTTCGATTTCTGATATTCCGTTTGACGGCCCCATAGGCGGTGTTGGTCTTGGCTTGATTGACGGCAAGTTCATCATAAATCCGACAACCGCCCAGCGCGATGAAACAGATATGTACTGCACCATAGCATCTACCCGCAACAAGGTTGTAATGATTGAAGCAGCAGGTAACGAGATTCCCGACGATGTCATGCTCGATGGTATCAAAGCTGCACACGAAGCTATCCAACCAGTTATTGACCTAATCGGTCAGATGGTTTCCGATATTGGCAAACCCAAGTTTGAATATGCAAAATCTTCGTTTAACGAGGAGCTCTTTGCTAAAATCTGCGAAAAGTATATGGATGATGTCAAACATTCTATGGATACTGATAATAAAAATGTCCGCGAGGAACGCTTTAACGCCGTAACAGAGCGCATGATTGCCGAATTTGAGGGAGAATATCCCGAAATAACTGCGCAGCTTGAAGAAATTACATATAAAATTCAGAAAAAAGTTGTCAAGACTTGGCTTCTTGAAGGCAAAAGAGTTGACGGCAGAGCTATGAATGAGATTCGTCCGCTTGCTTCCGAAGTCGGCTTACTACCGCAAGTTCACGGTAGTGGTCTTTTCACACGTGGGCAGACACAGGTTCTCTCTATCGCTACACTCGGCACTGTTTCAAACGTGCAAAAACTCGATACTATTTACGAGGAAGAAACCAAACGCTATATGCACCACTACAATTTCCCCTCATTTTCCGTTGGCGAAGCGCGTGGTGTGCGCTCTACAACCCGCCGCGAGCAAGGGCATGGAGCTCTCGCCGAGAAAGCTCTTGAGCCTGTTTTGCCGGGCATTGATGAATTCCCGTACGCTATCCGTGTCGTCTCCGAAGTTCTCTCATCAAACGGCTCAACATCACAAGGCGCAATTTGCGGTTCTACACTGGCACTGATGGATGCGGGTGTTCCGATTAAGGCTCCTGTTGCAGGAATTTCCTGCGGACTTATTTCCGATGGCGACGATTGGACCACTTTCATTGATATCCAAGGTGTTGAAGATTTCCACGGTGAGATGGACTTCAAAGTTGGTGGCACGAAAAAAGGCATAACCGCTATCCAAATGGACTTAAAAAATGACGGTCTTACAATGGATATTATCAAATCTGCTTTTGATATGTGCCGTGAAGCCCGTATCCAAATGCTTGACGAAGTTATGTTACCTGTAATTTCCGAGCCACGTCAAGAGCTTGCCGCTACAGCTCCTAAGATGATTATGATGAAAATTGACCCTGACAAAATCAGAGAAGTCATCGGCAGCGGCGGCAAGGTTATTCAGAAAATCTGCGCCGACACAGGTGCAAAGGTTGATATTGAGGACGATGGAAGCATCTTCATTGCTTCTGCCGACATTGAGGCTTGCCGCACAGCCAAGAAGATAATCGACGACATTGTTTTTGTTCCTGAGATCGGCAAAATATATCATGGCAAAGTTGTTAGGATTATTCCCATTGGTGCGTTTGTTGAACTTGTCCCGGGGAAAGACGGCATGGTTCATATCTCCAAGCTCGAAAACCGCCGTGTTGAGAAGGTCGAAGATGTCCTCAATGAGGGAGACATGACTTGGGTTAAAGTTATGGAAATAGATGACCGCGGTCGCGTGAATCTTTCAAGAAAAGATGCGCTCAAAGAACGTCAGGCGATGGGTCTGAAAGATTAATTTATTAACACTGATTATATTCTCAAAAAAGACAGCGGGCGCATTGCCTGCTGTCTTTTTTTGCATCGCAACGGGAGTCCGTGAACGGTCTCACCTACAGGTTTAATTATAGCCCTTTTGCTTCGTAGGCCTCTCTCGTCATGTCTCCATCGAAAAACAGTGCTATGGTTCCGGGGCCGGAGTGTGCTCCTATTACCGGACCTATTGTTACAATGTAAGATTTTTTTACGTCATATGCTGCTTTAACCAAATCAAGCGTGATCTTGGCATCTTCCTCGCAATCACCGTGACCAATGATAACGGCATCCAGACTCTTTGTGGACGAATCAAGAGCGTTTTTCATTTGATTGGTTAAGTCGAGCAACGCCCCTTTGCGACCGCGTGCTTTGCCGGTTTTCTCAAGTTTTCCTATTGGCGATACGTTGAGAAGTGGCTTGACTCCAAGCATTGATCCTGCTACCGCTTGTAGCTTGCTAACCCTGCCGCCTCTATGGAGATGATGAAGGTCATCAACTGTAAATAAGGCAAAGCATGAGTTTTTCTTTTCTTCAAGGTACTTCGCAGCCTCTTCCAGTGTGGCTCCTTCATTGCGCTTTTTGACTGCAAGCAGGACTACAGACCAAATACCGCCCGATGCGTTGATACTATCGACAGAGCAGATATTGCAGTTCGGATATTTCTCCTTCACGTCTTCAATTGCGAGAATTGAATTTTGATATGTGCCTGAAAGCGCACTGCTTAAGCTTATGTAAAGCACGGATTCGCTTCGCTCGGCGAATTCTGAAAACTTTTCTTTGAACCTCTCGGGGTTAATTAGTGTTGTACTTGTGGTGCTTCCGCCTCTGAGTTTGTTGTAGAATTCTGAGCTGGATATTTCCTGCCAACCGCCTTGGTCATGTGATGCTCCATCAAGTTGAAACGAAATCGGCATAACTGCCAAATTGTTTTCCTTGATGTAGTCCTCGGATATGTCGCATCCTGTGTCAATCATGATTGTGAATTCGCCCATTTGCATAGTTCCTTTCAAAAAAATATAAGGGTTTCCCAAAAGTGTTTTCTATTATTACACTAATTCACCAAAAACGCAAGGCTTTTTATATGCAAAATTACCTGCGATTTGCTGCTTCTTTCTTCAAATCATCTATAAATTTTTCCAGCGGCATGGCTCCGATATCACCTTCGGCGCGTTTTCTCACCGTTACTTCGCTGCTCTCGGCTTCCTTGTCGCCAAGCACGAGCATATATGGGATTTTTTGCATCTGGGCTTCGCGGATTTTAAAGCCTATTTTCTCACTGCGATAGTCTGTTTCTACTCTGAAGCCCGCATTCTCTAAGTTGACCGCTACGGTTTGTGCGTAGTCGCGAGTCCTGTCTGTGATTGGCATGACTATCACTTGCACAGGTGCGAGCCAAAGCGGAAAAGCCCCTGCGTAATGCTCTGTAAGCACTCCTATAAACCTTTCGAGCGAACCGAGTATTGTACGGTGTATCACTACAGGTCTGTGCTTTTCACCGTCCGGGCCGACATATTCAAGGTCAAACCGCTCAGGCATTTGGAAATCAAGCTGCAATGTTGCGCATTGCCACGAACGACCGAGACAGTCAAGAAGATGAAAGTCTATTTTCGGTCCGTAAAATGCGCCATCGCCGGGATTTATTTTGTAGTTTACATTCTTTTCAATAAGCACATCTTCCAGTGTTTTTTCCGCCATGTTCCATGTTTCTATTTCGCCCATAAAATTCTCGGGTCGTGTAGATAATTCAACACGATAACTGAACCCAAAAGTTTTGTATATCCTGTCGGCTAAGTCAATTACCGCGGCAATCTCTGCCGGGATATGCTCTGATGTCATATATATGTGCGCATCGTCCTGCGTAAAATACCTGACCCTCATAAGGCCGTGGAGCGTGCCGGAAGGCTCGTTTCTATGAACAACACCAAGCTCTGCAATACGCGAAGGAAAATCACGATAACTCCACATCTTTCGCTTATACGCAATCATTCCGCCCGGACAATTCATAGGCTTAATAGCAAATCCCACATCATCAATATTGGTGAAATACATATTATCTTTATAGTGGTCCCAGTGACCGCTACGGTGCCAAAGTTGCTCATTTAAAATCATAGGTGTACTGATTTCTTCATATCCGGCTTTTTTATGTTCTTCACGCCAGTAACTAACCAGCTCGTTTCTGACAACCATTCCCTTAGGGAAGAAAAACGGGAATCCCGGGCCCTCTTCAAACGTTGCAAATAAATCAAGCTCACGCCCGAGTTTCCTGTGGTCGCGGAGTTTTGCTTCTTCTATGCGCTGCAAATGCTCATCAAGTTCGGGTTTTGACATAAAGCATGTGCCGTAGACACGTTGCAGCATCTTATTGTTAGCGTCACCTCGCCAGTATGCGCCTGTGCAACTTGTTAATTTAAGTGCATTTGCCTTTATCCTTGCAGTTGTATCCACATGCGGTCCTGCGCAGAGGTCAGTAAACTCGCCTTGCTTATAAAAGCTGATAATTTCATCTTCCGGCAGGTCGTTTATGAGTTCTTCTTTATATGTTTCTCCCTGCTCTTTCACAAATTCCAAAGCCTCTTGGCGAGATAACTCAAAGCGTTCAATTGGGAGTTTTTCTTTGATTATCTTTTTCATTTCGGCTTCTATTTTTTCCACTGCTTCAGGCGTAAAGGTTTCGCTTGTGTCAAAATCATAGTAAAACCCGTTTTCTATCGCCGGACCGATTGCAAGCTTAGTATCCGGGTAAAGCCGCTTTGCCGCTTGCGCCAGTATATGCGCCGCTGTGTGGCGGTAGGCGTGCTTATATTCTTCGTTTTCAAACGTGTACATATTTTCAGACATTACAAAACCCTCCAATGGCTACTTAATTTCACATAGTATGTCATGTGAGTGTATTATTGTCAAGTTTATCCTGACCTTTCTGTGACTAATGCTTCATAAGAATATTTTTAACTTTTTTATCATTTGCTATTCACATTGCGGAAAAATGTGATAGAATAGTAGAGCACGAAAATTTTGAAGGTCACTTCATAAAAATAACAGGAGGGTATCTATGAGCAATAAGTACGTATATCTGTTTTCCGAAGGTAACGGAAAAATGAAAGAGCTTCTCGGCGGAAAAGGCGCCAACCTCGCTGAGATGGTCAATCTCGGTCTGCCTGTACCGCAGGGCTTCACTGTCACGACGGAAGCATGTACAAAGTATTACGACGACGGCGAAGTCATCAACGACGAAGTTCAAAAAGAAATCATGCAATACATCGACAAACTGGAAGGCATTGCAGGAAAGAAATTCGGCGATGCACAAAACCCGCTTCTTGTCTCTGTCCGCTCCGGTTCACGCGCATCAATGCCCGGAATGATGGACACAATCCTCAACCTCGGCCTGAACGACAGCGTAGTTCAAGCAATGGCAGACAAAAGCGGAAACCCGCGTTGGGCATATGACTGCTACAGAAGATTTATCCAGATGTATTCAGACGTGGTTATGGAAGTCGGAAAAAGCTACTTTGAAGAGCTCATCGATGAGATGAAAGAAAAGAAAGGCGTTAAAGAAGACCTTGAACTAAGTGCCGACGACCTAAAAAAATTAGCACAAGAGTTCAAAGCTGAATACAAAGCTAAAATAGGGCAGGACTTCCCTGACGATGCTAAAGTTCAGCTCATGGGCGCAATTAAAGCCGTATTTCGTTCATGGAACAATGACCGTGCAGTTTCATATCGCCGCATGTATGATATCCCCGGCGATTGGGGCACAGCGGTTAACGTGCAGGAAATGGTATTCGGTAACCTCGGCGACACATCAGGAACAGGCGTTGCATTTACGCGCGACCCTGCAACCGGCGAAAAGAATCTCGTTGGCGAATTCCTTATGAATGCTCAGGGAGAAGATGTTGTTGCCGGAATCCGCACACCTAACAACATTGAAGAACTAAAAGGCATTATGCCCAGCGTATACGACGATTTTATAAAGATTACGCAAAAGCTGGAAAGCCATTACCGCGACATGCAAGACATGGAATTTACCATCGAAGACAAAAAATTATTCATGCTTCAGACACGTAGCGGCAAAAGAACAGCAGCCGCAGCACTCAAGATTGCATGTGACTTAGTTGACGAAGGTGCAATCACCGATAAAGAAGCTGTGATGATGATTGACCCGAGACAGCTTGATGCACTACTTCACCCACAATTTGACACAGCAGCACTCAAAGCTGCAACTCCGGTTGGAAAAGGTTTGGCAGCATCACCGGGCGCAGCTACAGGTAAACCTGCGTTCACAGCAGCAGATGCCAAAAAGAGAGCAGATGCAGGCGAAAAAGTCATCCTTGTCCGTCTCGAAACAACACCTGAAGACATCGAAGGCATGGCGGCAGCACAGGGAATACTTACAGCCCGCGGCGGCATGACATCACACGCCGCAGTTGTGGCACGTCAAATGGGAACCTGCTGCGTTGCAGGTTGCGGTGAACTCCGAATCGACGAAAAAGGTCAGACCTTTGAAGTCGGCGGCAAGAAGTTCGGTGCAAATGATTGGCTCAGCCTTGACGGTTCAACAGGTAACTTCTATGGCGAGCAAATAGCCACAACTGAAGCAACAATCGGCGGTGAGTTCGGCAGAATCATGGATTGGGCTGACAAATACAGAAAACTCGAAGTCAGAACAAATGCAGATTCTCCGCATGATTCTAAAGAAGCACTTGGCTTTGGCGCACAAGGTATCGGTCTTACACGTACAGAACATATGTTCTTCGAGCACGACCGTATTCCGGCAATCCGTGAGATGATTTGTGCAGAGACAGTAGATCAACGCGAAAAAGCTCTTGCTAAGCTTGAGCCGATGCAGCAAGGCGACTTTGAAGGCATCTACGAAGCTATGGAAGGCAGACCTGTCACCATCCGCTTCCTCGACCCACCTCTCCACGAGTTCCTGCCCACAGAGGAAAAAGACATCGAAAAACTGGCAAAGGACACAGGCAAGTCAGTCACCGATATTAAAGCAATCATCACCAGACTCCATGAGTTCAACCCGATGATGGGTCACCGTGGCTGCCGTCTCGCTGTCACATATCCGGAAATCGCTGTGATGCAGACAAAAGCTGTCATCAAAGCCGCTATCAACGTTAAGAAAAAGCATCCGGATTGGGCCATTACTCCGGAAATCATGATTCCGCTGGTCGGAGAGGTCAAAGAGTTCGTATTCCTCAAAAACATCGTGAAAAAAGTAGCAGACGAACTAATCAAAGAAGCCGGAAGCGATCTCAAATATCTCGTCGGCACAATGATTGAGATTCCGCGCGCATGTCTCACCGCAGATGCTATCGCAAAGGAAGCTGAATTCTTCTCATTTGGCACAAACGACCTCACACAAATGACATTCGGCTTCAGCCGCGACGATGCTGGCGGTTTCCTTGATGAATACTATCAGAAGAAGATTTTTGAATCAGACCCGTTTGCAAGAATCGACCAAATAGGCGTTGGCAAACTGATGGAAATGGCAGTAGAGCTTGGAAAGAAAGCTCGCCCGAACATCAAGCTCGGAATCTGCGGCGAACACGGCGGAGACCCGTCATCCGTAGAGTTCTGCCACAAAATCGGTCTGGGCTATGTCTCATGCTCACCATTTAGAGTACCGATAGCAAGACTAGCCGCCGCTCAAGCAGCACTCAAAGACTAGTAAACTAACTACCACTAAGGGCGACCCGTTTGGGTCGCCCTTTCGATTCAGATTCTTACTTAAAATATCTATCCAAAAATCCTTGGAAGGCTTTGCCGTGGCGAGCTTCATCACGAGCCATTTCATGGACTGTGTCGTGGATTGCATCAAGATTGAGTTCTTTTGCGCGTTTCGCCAGATTAAACTTGCCCAGAGTTGCGCCGTTCTCGGCTTCAACACGCATTTCGAGATTTTTCTTGGTACTGGAAGTGAGAACCTCACCGAGAAGCTCTGCAAATTTGGCAGCATGTTCAGCTTCCTCATAAGCAGCTTTTTCCCAATACAGACCAATCTCCGGATAACCTTCACGATGAGCGACACGCCCCATCGCCAGATACATTCCGACTTCAGTACACTCTGCGTTGAAGTTGGCTCTGAGACCTTCGATAATATCCTCAGGTGAACCTTCCGCAACTCCTAAAACATGCTCAGCCGCCCAAGTCAAACCATCGCCTTGCTCCGAAAACTTTGATGCAGGGGCTTTACAAAGTGGGCAAACATCGGGAGGAGCCTCGCCCTCAGCTACATAACCACACACATCACATACAAACTTCTTCATAAATAAAATTTCCTTTCAAATTGAATATACACGCATTATAAAGAATCAGTATGTATTAGTCAAAGGCAAATTCGTGAATTATTTTGAAATTACAAGCCACGTTGAGTGTTAGCAAATTAGGTTTTGAAAACAGTGCATCATCTTGCTTAACTCACTCACTGGCGTAGTTCTTAAAATAATTCTGCACCAAGACAACAGGTGTGCCTCTGTCGCCGCTGCCTGACACCAAATCGCAAAGGCTGCCCACAAGATCCGGAATCCTGCGTGGGGTCGTACCCTCAGAAGCCATGTTTCCGACCAAGCTGCCTTTCTTACTCTTAATGCGCTCACGTATGCTGTCTGTAAGCGCTTGACCCGAGAGGTCAGCGTAATCGTTGTCGGCAATATACTTTATTTTCAGTTCATTTGGAGTACCTGAAAGCCCCGATGTAAAAGCAGGGGATACGACAGGGTCAGCAAGTTCCCAAATTCCGCCCATAGGGTCTTTAAAGCAGCCATCGCCATAAACCATCACCTCTACAGTAACTCCGGTGCGGCTTTTAAGCTCGGCTTGAAGTTCATTTACGAATTTATCGGTATCGCGCGGAAAGAGCTTTACAGAATCATCCGTTGCCTTATTTGAGCCGAGCAGACCATACTCACTATAACCGCTGCCGTCAACGGGCTCGCACAAAATATCATCAAGGCAAAGGCATTTTTCAGCACCCGCACTCTCTATAAGTTTCTGCGTACGCTTTCTGGTATGAATATCGCAACAGAGCACATTTTTTGAATATTTTAGGATTTGTCTCGGGTCATTGCTGAAAATAATCTCACAGTTGCCGCCAACTTCCTTATAGTACTCAATATAATCTACACCGGTAAATTTATGGACTGTCTCCATTCCGAAAATATCCCGAAACTCCTTTTCGGTGAAACTGTCATGGGTCGGGTCAACACCCTTTTCATCACAAGTCTGAAGTTCTACCAGTCTGTTGCCTACCTCATCGTGTGGATACGAAAGTTGGATTATGAGCTTATCACATCCACCCGCTATACCTTGAAGGACACTGGCAAAACGGTTACGTGAAAGTATAGGAAATACAATGCCAAGAGTACCTCCCCCGAACTTTGTACGCACATCCTTTGAAATCTGCTTTAAGGATGCATAATTGCCCTGCACTCTCCCGACAACAGCCTCAGTAACACTGACAATATCACCGTCAGCGAGTTTGAAGCCTCCGTCCTTCGCCGCATCCATTAAACTACTATAAATAATTTTCACAATATCGTCGCCCTGCCGAAAAATGGGCGTAACTATACCTCTGGCAACAACTCCGGTGTTCTTCATTTGATTTTCAACCCTTTCATTTATTTCATCCTTGCGGCGGCAGCCTCGTCCAAAATAACAGTTACATTCGGATGAAGCAGTAGAAAACATGCAGGTACATCGGTGTGCAGCACACCTCCAAAGAGCTTCTTAGTTATATCAGCCTTATCCTCTCCCGTTATTAAAAGCAAAATTTTCCGTGCCTTAAAAATAGGACCAATACCCATCGTGAGAGCCTGTGTAGGCTGAGTTTCATCATCGTCAAAAAATCGCGAATTAGCCTTTAATGTGCCCTCTGTGAGGTCAACAAGATAAGACCCCATAGAATAGGACACAGCAGGTTCATTAAAACCTATATGACCGTTGCGGCCAATGCCCAGCAGTTGTAGGTCAATGCCACCTGCAAACTCAATCTCGGCATCATATCTTGCACATTCCTCATACGGGTCTAAGGCTTCGCCGCTGAGCAGGTGTGTACTTGCAAAATTCACTTTACTGAAAAGATGCTTATCCATAAACGCACTGTAGCTCTGCCTGTGCTCAGCTTTTATCGGATAATACTCATCAAGATTAAACGTCCGCGCCTTTGAAAAATCAATCTTGCCCGCACTGCATCTTGATGCCAGTTCATTATAAAGACCTATTGGTGTGCTGCCTGTAGCAAGCCCAAGCACACTTTCAGGCTTTTCGTTTATTTGGCTTTCAAAAACATCTGCGGCAGCTTGTGCAGCCAAAACAGCATCCTTACATATAATTTTTTTCATTTGACGGTCATCCTTTCAAGCTCCGCAAAACATCATCCTAAAGTAACACGAGCATAGTATATCATATGTTTTTGGCGATTAAAAGCAAAACAATTTTAGATACTATTTTCAAAATTAAGCTATCTACGCAGACTATCTGCCGTCTTTTCCCTGACAGAAATTAAAACACGCATGAGGTAGTGGTTATTATCCCTGACACATAATTCATTTAACGGATATTCCTCGTACGCATCACCACAAACCTCGAAGCCATTCGCATCGATATAGTCAATCATTTTACTGTAAAGTTCAACGCCCTGTCCGTAGCCGCATATGGCATAACCTATTGCGTAAAGACCGGCCGGTCTCCTGTCGTGACCTTCCGGATTGTAGAAGTAGAACCTGTCAGGATACACCCAATCCCTATTTTTAATGCGCTCCTCAGAGAAATTTGACCAGAACATATAGTCAAGATCCATATTCGGATATTTCATCTGCATCTTTTGATAAAACTCGAGCTCAACTGTATGGTTCTCCCTATTTTGCGTAAAATCGTTCAAGTCCCCCATAACGATTGCTTCTGCCGGTAAATACTGGATAGTTATATCAGTTATATCAGCATTGAGGACAGACGAAATGGTTGTCTTTAGCGTATAAAGCAATTTACGTGCACGAATCCAATCGTCTATGTTGCTGTCAATCTTCTCTATTTGGAGTTCAAGTTGCTCCACGGTAAGCCTGGGAGTGCGCCTGTCATTTAGTTCCTTGATTTCCTCAAGGGACATTCCGAGCTTTTGAAGCAGCCGAATTACTTTTACAACCGGTAGCATATTGCTGGAGTAATAACGATAGTTATTCTCCCCGCGTGAAACAGGTTTGAGCAAACCTATTCTATCGTAATGCAGTAATGTGTCACGAGTTGTGCGTGAAAACTTGGCAAATTCACTGATAGAAAAACGTCCATGATCGTTCATGATTTGTTAGCCTCCTGCTGCTTTATAAGCGCATGATATCACAAACTATTGCTCAACACAATAGTTTCTACGTAAATTATTCCGAATGTCGTATAATTATATGGATAAACGCTGTAAATTGAGGGTTTGCTGTTCAAAAAATGAATAAAAAATTTTCTATACTTCGCTTGACTCGCGGGTTACACAATAGTATATAAAAATTATATCACGCTATTGAGCGAAAATACGGAGGATTATCTTCTAAGAAGTATTGCAAAAAAGATGTCGATACCTACGCTGTCAATATCGTGATAAAGTTCCAAAACAATTCTTTAGAAAGGTGGTGCTTTATTGTGCCAAACATCAGACCAATTTCCGACCTACGCAATAACTCAAATGAGATAAGTGAGTTTTGCAAGGCAACAAACGAACCTGTATTCATCACTAAAAATGGTGTTGGAGACATGGTTGTCTTGAGTATAGAAATGTACGAAAGACAAGAAGCACAGCTTGAGCTGTATGCCAAGTTGGCAGAAGCAGAAGCGGAAGTTTCTTCCGGGGCAAACAGTGCAGACTTTTTCGAGTATGCCAAGAAACTGAGGGTGGATACCAATGCAAGAGTATGAAGTTAGAATTTTTCCTGCTGCACAACGTGATGGTCTGGGCATTGCGGGGCATCTAAGCGCTCTTGAGCCCGACGAAGCTTTATCGTACTACGAGTATCTTATGGATCGTATTAATGTCCTTAAAATCTCTCCTCAAAGTTGCCCTATTGCAAAAAATGCGCAACTCAGATACAGAGGCTACAGGACTCTGGCTGTGAATGATTTTGTTTTCTTCTTTATAACAAACGGCAACAAGGTTGAAATCCGCAGAATCATCCACTCAAAACGACAATTTGAAAATTTAGCGTAGTTTCTGCGAACAAAAAGGCAAGCAAGAAAACCGATAGGTATCTTGCTTGTTTTCTGCTGTAATACTATAAACTAATCTCTTCTCATCCTCACCGCCCTTACTATTGCGGCAATTAGGGTTATTAGCATTAGTAGCAGGGCAACACCGCTGATTATAACAGCTATGTTGCTCATCTGTTGCTGCTGCTCTATTATTTCATCCAGAGCAGGGCCGACTGTTCCGTCTCTGAGGTAATTTATTCTTGCTTCTATTTCAAACGCCGTTTGCTCCGTAAAGTCCATTAATATGAGCGTTTCTGCTCTTTTGTCCGTAATGCTTACCGGATGGGTTGTTTCTATTGATTCGCTTGCCGGAAGTGAAATGGAGATTAGCCCGTCGCCATCCGCTACTGCCCGATTTAGTCTTTCTGTGAGCTCTGAAGTCATTTCTCCTATGCTTGACAGGCGCATGATTTGCGGTATATCTACCATAGCTCCGAACAGGTATCTGTCTTGTCTGTAGAATCTTTCAAAAGCAATGTCTACCTGCATAAATATGGACATCGTCTCATCGGTGAGCATTTCTTCAAGCGACGAAAAAGCCTGTTCCAGACTGTTGTTTTGAACCCTTCTTGTCAAAGCAAGTGTAAATGGAGGGTAGTCGGTGTGTATTGATGCGCTAAACCCCAGTTCTTCTTGGTAGTGCCACCCTATTTGATTCAGTGCGTTTCTGAGTTGTGCTTCGTACTCAGCATCATGCTCGTCTATTTCTATAGTGATTTCATATGTAAGATAAGAAGTATAATCATCTTCTATACCTATGCTGACATCTATCCGTATACATCCTGTCAGAAACACAGTGAGTGCTGCCGCTACGATTAACAAGATATATAGTTTTTTACTTCTTGTCACTACTCTAATCTCCCTGTGTATCTTCATCTTCTTCCTGCTCGTCTCCGTTTTCTTCTGTTTCTTCACCATTTTCACCGTCTTGCTGCGTTATCGGAGGTGCTATCGGCACGCCTGTAAAGGTATGTGTCAGTTTTTCTGATGCAAAAAATGTTCCGTCAGGCAGTAGCGCAATCACCATGAACACTCTTGTACCTACAGCTAGGTTGTCATTCATAAAACGAACTTGACCGTCATTTTCTATCACATACTCCCCGACAATTGCAGAAGGTGTGATGCCCGGGCGTACGGTTCTCACGGGAACACCCCATCCGACGTAGTTTGCCGGGTCGTAAGTTACAAGTGTGTATACGGCTCCATCGTATGGTGTGTTCCATGTGATTTCGTAAAACAAAAATGTTCTTTCTCCGGTAACAAGGTCAAATAATCTGGCATGTTGCGTTATCTCCAGCCTTATTTCTCGTTTTTGCTCAATCGGCCGTGGTGGTTCTCTGTTTATGAAACTGAAGAAATATTCCTTTAATCCGGGTACATCGTTTGCCAGCGGTATCATCAAATTCTCTTGCGGGAATGCATTTCTCGCTCCTAATGTGTTTGTCGGAGGCTCCGCTGTATTCAGTCTCTGCCGCACATCTACAAAATCTACCACTTGCCGCGTTGTCGGAGAACCCATTAGCTGAACAAAATCTTCGGCGGCTATTTCAAACAAGTATCTAAACCTTTGATCCCAATAGTCCTCGCCTCTGCCCGCACTAACTATAAAATCATGCCTTGATGCTTCTCTCAAACGTGCAAACTCTGTATTTGCAAGAGATTCCCCTGCTTGCAAAGCATCGTTGAACATATGGTAAAATGTAAACAGGTGACCATATTCATGGCTGAGACTTCCTGCCATACCCTCTATTGTCGTTATTGTATCTCCGCCGTAGAGATGGATTGTCCCGAAACTTCGTCCGAAATTGACACCAAAGTCGCTTGGAATTGCGGAGAACTCTATGGTGAACCTGTCTGTATCGCTTCCGATAACATATGATGCCAGTGCCCTCTCGTCTTCGTCTGCAAATACAATTACTTCATGCAAAAAGTGGATTTCCTCGCCGTGCTGATTTAACATGAGTTCCTCATATAAGGCAATCAGCATCTGAGTGTTCCACGCCGCTGAGTGACTGAGCATGGTAAATCCTTCGGGTGTCTCGAAGTAATATAGCGGCGGGACAGCTTCATCGTCATCTCTTGAAAATGGCGGTGCATCTGCCGCAGTGTTTCTAAACGGCTCTGCTACACGCATCATAAATACTGTTTCCGATTCGAGTGCTGAGAGTCTGTATGCGTTTGTCTCGCCCATGAAAAATTGCAAACCAAATACACCTGCGCCCATAATCAGCAGGCTGATGATAAACAACGTGATAATAAATGCTCTACCGGCTTTTTTGTTGTACATTGATTTTCCTCTTGGCAGTTTGGATTATTTACTCTATAATATAGCATAAACAACTGCAAAAAAAAAGGGAGGTTTTCAAAAATGAATACATTTGATGCTATTAAAGCCAGAACCAGCTATCGCGGAAAGTATAAAAACACCCATGTTCCAAAGGAAGATTTGGCAAAAATTATGGAAGCGGGTCTTGCCGCCCCTTCGGGGTGCAACACTCAGACAACGAGCCTTATCGCTGTTGATGACCCTGATGTTATGGCAAAACTCCGCGCCGTTATTGAACCCGATTTTATGGTGTCTGCTCCCACTATGATTTGTGTTTTGACTCAGTATATTAAGTCTTACAGAGATCGTTGTTTCAGCGTACAAGATTACTCGGCGGCAATCGAAAATATGCTTATAGCCATCGTTGACCTCGGCTATCAGAGTTGCTGGGTTGAGGGGCAAATCACCGATGCCGATGCCTTAGGCAGAAAAATGGCTGACATTTTAGGTGTACCTGAGGACTATGAGCTTATATGTTTTCTTCCCGTTGGCGTTGCTGACGAGCCGATTCGGTTCCCTAAAAAGAAAGAGTTTAGCGAAAGAGCGTGGTTCAACGGATTTCGGAAGTAAGAATTAGCACTTATGAACAAGTTGCTTCGCACCGTCAATAACTTGTTTCTAGTAAACATGGCGCAATTGCTGAATTTTCGGCAATTGTGCCATATTTATTGACTATTTTCACAATAGCTGGTAGAGTATTCTCATAGAGTAACTGCAAAATACGGGGAGTACATCACTCGTTTCAGTGCCGGGAGTCTTGTAAGTGGGGTTTTTCCCGGTCAAGCGGCGGGAAGATATGTTTTTGGTTCTGTTGATGAACTTCTTGCAAAAAATGACTTCACCCAACTTGTGTCGGATGATATAGAAAGATTTACAGACCGTTACGGCCGTCCCTTAGAAGCAGGAACAATCCCGCACCATTTCAACCACCCCGGAATGGATGCAATGGAAACGGTGCTGGCACTGATAGCCGCAGGGGAGTATTGATAAAAAAGTAGGGGCTGTTGCAAAATAAGCGGGCGGTCAATGACCGCCCCTGCATATGCCTAATATTTGCATTTTTGATACGATATGTAAGGGTGCGCATTGCGTGTCCGCATGATTTGCAACAGCCCCTTTATTGTGTATTAGTTATTTACTGTTGATTTTAGGTATATCCCTGTGAATTTTTCTTTGAGATAATTCACATAATATTGCGGGTTGAACGTTTCGCCTGTGGCTCTCTTCAGCAGGTCTTCGGGGAGGTAGAGAGAACCTTGCCTGTGGATGTTCTCTTCCAGCCAGTTTGTTACGGGTGACAGGTCTTCTTTTCTTATAGCTGCATCTACATCAATACCTGCTGTTTCTTTGATTGTGTGCATCATTTGTGCCCCGTAAGCGGTGCCTATTGCATATGAAGGGAAGTAGCCAAACAGCCCTGCGCCCCAGTGAACATCTTGCAATACGCCCTCGGCGAGATTTTGCGGGCGGATTCCCAGTAATTCTTCATATTTATCAGCCCAGAGTGTTGGAAGTTCTGCCGCCTTAATCTTGCCTTCCATCAAACCTTTTTCCAGCTCGTAACGCACCATAATGTGCAAGCTGTAAGTCAGCTCATCGGCTTCGATGCGGATAAGTGACGGTTTTGCTATGTTTACTGTGCGATAGAGTGCATCTGTATCCCAGTTTTTGAAAAACTCGAATTTTTCCTGAAGCTTCGGCAACAGTCTTTCTGCGTAGGGTCTGCTTCTGCCAATCATGTTTTCATATAGTCTGGACTGACTTTCGTGCATCCCCATTGATGCGCAATCTGCAAGAGCGTACGGCTCCAGTTCTTCGCTCATGTTTTGCTCATATATGCCGTGTCCGCTTTCGTGGATTATAGAATATATCGCTGATAGCAGGTTGTCTTCATGGTATTTTGTGGTTATTCTGACATCGTGCCTGTTAACCGTTAAGCAAAACGGATGTTCAACCTCATCTACCTTGCCTCTTGTACGATCAAAACCTGTAAAATCAGCGAGCCATGGCATAAGTTCTCTTTGTTTTTCTATGTCAAAATTTCCGGTGATTTCCTTTGGTTGCTCACCTGCATCGGTTATTTCTTTAAGCAGCGGCACAATTTCGCTTCGCAATGCAGAGAAGAATCTGTCCAGTGTCTCTACGTTTGCGCCTATTTCGTAATCGTCGAGCAGTGCATCGTACGGATGTTTTTCGTAGCCGTACCAGTCGCAGAGTTTGCGTTGATATTCAAATATTTTTTCGTAGTAGGGGAGCATCATTTCGTAGTCACGTTTTTCTCGTGCCTTTTCCCAAACTTGATTTGACTCCGATACCAGTGCGCGAAAAGCTCCAAACTCCTCAGGCGGAACGGCTTTTGCTTTTCTGTATGAGCGGCCTGCCACGCGAGTCATGGCACGCTCTGTCTCGGTCAGTTCACTGTCATGTGCTTCGAGAGTTTCGATAGCTTGCAGTGTTTCGGGTGCCATCATTCTTTTGAAGGTTTCCATACTCAGCCAACCCTCTGCCTCTCCGCGTGCTGCATACGACTTCTGCGGCACTCCTGAAACCATTGCATCCCAATGAATCAGTGCGAGTGCAAGGTGGAATGATTTGCTATCTTTGATTTTTCCAAGTAGTAAATCTAATGCTGCCTGTTTTGTCATTTTGAAATATTCCTTTCTTTTTATCCTGCCTAACTCATTTTCTATTTTGAATATTGTATCACACTTTATCTTGTTTTAAAAGCAAAAAAGTGATAAACTGGTCTCATGCAGATAATGAGCAATTTGCTACGCTTTTTTTGCAAATCGGCAGCATCGCCGTCACTGCTTAAGCAAAAAATACCGCGTAAACTGCCACTAATCTGCTATCATATAACTTGAAAGGTGATGTAAATGGAAAAAAGTCAGCGATTATCACTCGGCAGGATTCTTGCATTTGGTGTTGGAGATGTTTTTGGCGGCGGTTCATTTAATATATTCAATTTCCTCTACCCCGTGTATATCGTCCTTGCGGTTGGCTTGTCGCCTTTTTATGTTGCTGTAATTATGTTTGTAGCCCGTGTTTTTGATGCACTTATTGACCCGATGCTCGGATTTTGGTCTGATAAGGTGCGTGTGAGATACGGTACTCGAAGGCGGACACTTTTTATCTCTGCGCCACTGCTTGTGCTTGCACTGTTTTTGGCTTTTTTCCCGTACAACATAGAGGGCAACAGTGAAATGTTCCGGTTTCTTGCCGCACTATTTTCATATCTGTTTTATTGTCTTGTATCATCGTCCATCATGGTGCCCTATTGGTCGCTTGCCAGCGAGATTACGGACGACTACACCGAGCGCGGACGTATGACTTCCTGGCGGATGGGCTTTTCAATTTTTGCTTCCATTGTTTGTGTCGCTCTGCCGGGGATGATTGTCGATGCATATGAAGGCAATCAAGGTTATATAGTGATGAGCCTTGTATTCGGTGTTATTTTCATGGTCTGCATTCTAGTGACAGCTATTTTTGCCAAGGAAGGTATACCGAGCGACACACGTCTTGACAAGTTCTCTCTCAAAGAGTTTATAAAGCCGTTTAAACTCAAATCATTCAGGCACTACCTGTATCTTTTGCTCGGCTGTCAGATTACAATGACCGTGATGAGCTCTCTGTTTTTCTTCTATGTCATGTTTTACTATCTGCGTGATGTTACTGCGGTCGGCGGCGACTCTTTCGCTGCATACATCGCCGCGGCTCTCATGTTTGCAGTTCAGATTGTCGCTTTGCCGTTTTATATGCATTTAATCAGGCGGGTTGGGAAAACAAAAGCATATATTGTTGGCTCTGTAATTTGGATTATAGTCGCACTCAGCCTCCTTGTAATTCCCGCAAACTCTCCATATTGGGTTTTGTTCCTGCTTGCCGCATTGATGGGCTTTGGAATAAGCGGGCCGGGGCTGATACCTCATGCCATGTTTGGCGATATTGTAGATGTCGGTCATTTAAAATTTGGTGTGCGTGATGCAGGAGCGTTTTCAGGTATCGGCAGTTTCGTCAATACCAGCGCTCAAGGCATCGGGCTTGCTATCGCTATGAGTATAATAGGGTTTGCGGGTTTTACAGAGCAACAGCCGGGTATGCCTCCTATTTACTCTCAACCTGAATCTGCGCAGACTGCAATCATTCTCCTCATGGCTCTCACCCCGCTGCTTCTTTTGTCCATCGGCATTTTCTATTGTACACGCTATCGCCTTGATAAAAAAAGACATGCTATGGTTGTTTCCGCTATCGAGAGTGGTGATGAAAAAGAGCGTGAGCTTATTCTCCGTGAGTTGGAGGGATAGCTCGGATGAAAATTAGACGCCCCAACGCCGTGATATATTTTCTTATATTCATTTTTGTCTTTCCTTTGATGAAGTTTCTGTTTAGTTTGAAAGTTGACAAGTCAAGGTTTATCCCGCCTAATGGTCCGTTTATTGTCGTCTCCAATCATTCCTCGTTTGCGGATTTTCTAATTGTAATGCTTTCTCTTTATCCACACAGGATGAACTCTGTTGCGGCTCAAAAATTCTTCCTATATAAGCCTCTTACTTGGTTTTTGCCTATGATGGGCGCAATTCCTAAGAACCTTTTTGACCCCGATGTGCGGTCTATTATCGGGATAAAAACTGTTTTAAAACGCGGCGGTAAAATTCTTCTTTTTCCCGAAGGGCGTTGTGCTTGTGACGGTGTCTATGCCGGAATGCACAAATCAACAGGTAAGCTGATTAAAAAGCTAAATGTACCTGTGGTGAGTTGCAGTATAGAGGGTGCTTACACATGTATGCCGTTTTGGCGCAAGGGTTTAAAGCGGGGGCGTGTCAGAATTATCGTTTCCAATCTTTTTTCTGAGGATTGTCTAAAGTCCCTCTCAGTTAAACAAATCACCCATGCTCTTGATTTGCGCCTTTCTCGTGCCGAAGATCCACCACCTGATAAGCCTTTTCAAACCTTTAGTTCTAAAAACCTTGCCGAAGGGCTTGAAAATATTCTCTACTGGTGTCCCAAGTGTGACAGCGAGTTTGCGCTGAGATCCGACAATTGCACTATCCGCTGCTCTGTCTGCGGTAATGCTGCGGTACTCGATAAGTTTACGAAGTTTGCTCCTCTTTCTGATGACTGTGTTATTTTTTCCGGTATTCACGAGTGGTATAGGGAGCAAGCCCGCTATGAAGGGCGCAAACTTCATCCTGATATGGAGCCTATCGGAGAAAATGTTTCTGTCGGACTCCCTTCCGAAATTCCGGGAGAAGGCATGACTACTTGCGGCAATGGTGAAATTTCGATATCACCCGACGGCTGGCGATTTACCGGTACGGTCAAAGGCAAGGAAACATCTTTGTTTTTTCCTATTGATACTGTGCCCGCCGTACCCATTGACCCTAATGAAGTCTTTCAAATCTACGCAGGTGGGACATTTTATACTTTCACCCCGCAGGATGCCAGAAAGTGTGTTCAATACTCAGTACTTGGGGAGGCGGCATATTGGCGGTTTGCTTCTAATTCCTTGATGACTCCCCGACGTGATGGCGGATTTTGTTATGAAAATTAAACGTCCTAGCAGGCTGATTTACGCTATTTCCTATATACTTATTTATCCTCTCTTTAAAATACTTTTCCGATTTGAAGTCAATCGTGAATTTTTTGATATGCCAAAGGGAGCTTGTATCTTTTTGTCAAATCATATTACTTTGTTTGACTTTTTGTTTGTTATGCTACCGCTTTTTCCAAAAAGGCGTGTGAATACTGTCACGGCGCAGAAGTGGTACTATGTAAAGCCGCTTAACAAACTTTTGCCTATTATGGGGTGTATTCCCAAAAATATGTTTGACCCCGATGTGCGGTCTATTGTAAAAATAAAGACTGTCTTAAAGCGCGGGGATGCTGTTATGCTTTTCCCTGAAGGGCGGTGCAGCAGTTCCATGGCTTATGTAGGTATGCATAAAGCCACGGGGAAGCTTATTAAGAAGCTGGGTGTCCCTGTTGTTACTTGCCTTATTGAGGGTGGGAATGTTTGTGTGCCACATTGGCGCAGTGGTTTTCGGTTGGGTAAAATCAGGGTAACTTATAGGAATCTCTTTTCTGAGGATGATTTGACATCTTTAAGCCCTTCGGAGATAAATGCGGCTGTTGATGCCCGACTCAGTGGTGTTGAGGGAGCAATTGCGCCTAAGAAGCCTTTTCAGACTTTGCGCTCAAATAAACTCGTCGAGGGGCTTAATCGGATTTTGTTCTTCTGCCCTAAGTGTGAGAACGAGTTCACAATGGAAACCTCGGGGAACTCTATTTCATGCAGTTCGTGTGGCTTTTCAGCCACTATGGATAGGCAGGGTTTATTGACGTCCTCCGATGGAAGTGCAGTCGGAGAACATATCTCTGTTTGGTATGACAAGCAGTCTCAGTTTATCACGCGTTCACTCAGCGATGATATGAAGCCTATTGTAGATAAGGTCACCGTCAGCACCCCTTCGCCTGTACCGGGCGGCGGCACGGTAGAGAGCGGCTCCGGAACCATGACTATTGACCGTAGCGGTTGGCGTTTTGAGGGAGAACTTCACGGCGAGGATTCAACGCTATTTTTCCCGGTTGACTCCATACCGGCACTTAATTATGATGAAGATAACAACTATCAAATTTATTACGGCGGGGACTATTATATGTTTAAGTCCGGCGACCCAAAAACGTGCATAAAGTACGTGGTTTTAGCCGAGTGCTTGCACCGAAAATTCGCAAGCGACCCGTTACTTACCGCAGGGGTTAGTTTCGGGGCTGCGGAATTATGCACGTGACTGTTGTTCCTTGTTGCTGGCTGCTTTCCAGTTGCGCTGTGCCGCCGTGGTGTTCTGTTATATGCTTTACTATCGAGAGGCCCAGACCGGTTCCTCCCGTTTTTTTAGAGCGGGATTTATCCGCTCTGTAGAAACGCTCGAAGACCCTGTCTTGGTGTTCCCTTGCTATACCTATACCTGTGTCGGAAATGCTTATTTTGCAAAGTCCGGTTTCATCCTGCGAAAGCGAAACTGTCACTTTGCCATTATCATTATTATACTTTATGCCGTTGTCAATCAGGTTGTATAGGAGTTCGTCTATCATTCTATAGTTTGCAGAGATTTCAAAATCTTCACCAATCAACTCAATCTCTATGCTTCCTGCATTGTCGCGGAGCGAGCTGATTACAGACTCTGCCAGATCTCTGAGGTTAAACGTTGAAAACTCCCTTTCTGTTGCGCCCTCGTCGAACTCAGACAGACGTATTATATCATCTATCAGCACAAGCAATCTGCCCGATTGCTCAGTTATCCTTTTTGCAAAGACCTCTATATCCTCGCTTTTTGCCATGCCCTGCGCTATCATTTCCGATAGTGCCGATATTGTGGTTAGGGGAGTTTTTAGTTCATGCGATACATTTGCGGAAAACTCACGGCGTTGTGTTTCTGCCCTATGCTGCTCTGTTACATCGTGAAACAGGATTACTGCACCTTTTATTTCTCTGCGCTCGTCTGAAAATACAGTGCTGAAAAACACGGTGTATACCCTGCCTTCACGCTTCATCAACATTTCTACGTTTGCGCCTTTGAGGCATTTTTTTACCGACTTTTGAAACCCTGCTTCTCTGTAAATATGCAGGATATTTCTTCGCTCCAAATGCTCACCGAACACATCACTTGCGGTGCTGTTTGCCGAAAGAATAAGTCCTGTTTCGTCAACGAGTATCAAACCTTCCTGCATATTATCCGTTATTGTGTCTATCGTGTCTGAACGACCTGCAAGTTCTTCGATTTTCTCGTTTAGCTCATCTCGTTGCGTTTGTATTTTGGCAGCATACGGCACCAGCTCGTGATAATCCGTAAAGGTCGTATCTTCAAAGCTGACTTTATCTATTGACTTTACAATCTTTTTAGTGAGTTCGCTTGCCATGCTGATTGCATTTACTGCTGCAAAAACGAGAACTAAAGCTAACAGGATTGCCACAACGAGCAGGTAAATATCGGTTTCTGCATTCCACCTCCCGCTGGTAAACAAGAAAACAACTATAGCGACAATCGCAAAAATGCTGATAACCGACGAAATAAATAATCTTTTGAAAATTTGTTTTTTCACATCATTGACCTCTGAGGTTAATAACTTGTATTACTCTGTCGCCAGCTTGTAGCCTACGTTTCTTACTGTGGTTATCAGTTCGCCTGATTCTCCGAGTTTTTTTCGCAAGGTTTTTACATGCATATCGACAGTTCTTGTTTCTCCTTCAAAGTCATAGCCCCAGACAGTTTCCATCAATTTGTCCCTGCTCATAACAATTCCAGCATTGAGCATCAAACAATGCAAAAGTTCGTACTCCTTGAACGTTAGCTTGACGGGATTACCGCCTGTATATACTTCCCTTCGGGCATTGTCAATTCTCAGCCCTGCAAGTTCAAGTTCACTTTTCTTTTTCTCATCTGTCTGACCTCTGCGCAGAACTGTCTTGACCCGAGCGATTAATTCCAGAACACTAAATGGCTTTGAAATATAGTCATCAGCTCCCATGTCGAGCCCTTTTACTTTATCAAACTCACTGTTTTTTGCCGTTAGCATTATGACGGGAAGACTCTTTGTCTTTTTTGTGTTTCGCAGATTTTTTAAGATTGACAGACCATCCTCTTTTGGAAGCATAATATCCAAAATAACGAGCGATGGAAGTTCCTCACTTAATGCTGCCAGAAACTCCTCGCCCGTCTCGTATCCATATGTCTCAAACCCCGCAGAATTGAGGGCATACAGCACAATCTCGCGAATGTCTTCATCGTCTTCTACGACAAAAATTTTATACACTTATCTCATCTCCTACATGTTTACCGGTAATCGAAAATACAACCCACTCTGCAAGATTTGTCGCATGATCGCCTATGCGCTCGAAATACTTGCCAATCATAATATAGTCAACAGCTTGTTCACCGGATGCAGCATCGGTCTGAATTAGCTCAATGACATCAGCTCTGATTTTGTCAAACAAATCATCCACCACATCGTCATAGTCTATGACTTTTTGCGCAAGCTCCAAATCTTTTTTAACAAACGCATCTATGGCATCTGTCACCATTCTTGATGTTGCTTCCGCCATCAGCGGTATAGTTTCGAGGTCTATGAGTTGCTCTTTGCCTATGAGGAATCTGGCTATTTCAGAAATATCCGCAGCTTGGTCGCCTATGCGCTCCATGTCCGTAATCATTTTCATGGCTGCGGAGATAAGGCGCAAGTCTCTCGCCACCGGTTGCTGTCTGAGTAGGAGCTTTAGGCACAGTGCTTCTATGTCCTTTTCCTGCTGGTCTATCTCGCTGTCCATTGCTATAGCTTTTTTTGCTCTTTTCTTCTCATGATCAACTATAGCGCGTGTGGCGTTTTTAATCGCTTTTTCAATCATCACGCCCATTTCTATGAGCATATCATTCAGCTCCAGCAATTGTCCGTCAAATCTGGTTCTCATGTGTTTACAGCTCCTTTCGCCTTTTTATCCGAATCTGCCTGTGATATAGTCTTCGCATCGTTTATCTTTGGGCATCGTGAAAACCTGGTCTGTGTCACCGAACTCAACAACTTCGCCCAACAGAAAAAACCCGGTTTTGTCAGAGATTCGCGTTGCCTGCTGCATATTATGTGTCACTATTATAACTGTATATTTCTTTTTTAGTTCAAACACCAAATCCTCTATTTTGCCCGTGGATATGGGGTCAAGCGCACTTGTTGGCTCATCCATCAATAAAACTTCGGGCGAAACTGCGAGAGCGCGGGCTATGCATAACCTTTGTTGCTGACCGCCGGAAAGAGCCAGAGCGCTCTTTCTGAGCCTGTCTTTGGTTTCTTCCCATATCGCCGCATCTCTGAGCGATTTTTCTACAATTTCATCAAGCTGTGATTTCTTTTTGATGCCGTGTGTACGCGGTCCGAAAGCGATGTTGTCATAGATGCTCATAGGAAAGGGGTTTGGTTTTTGAAAAACCATGCCGACACGTTTGCGCAGCAAGTTTACATCCATGTCTCCGTAGATATCTTCGTCATCCAGCAGCATCTTCCCGGTTATGCGGCAGCCTTCTATCAGGTCGTTCATTCTGTTGAGACTTTTGATAAGTGTCGATTTTCCGCACCCTGACGGACCTATAAATGCGGTCACTTCATTTGCCTCTATGTTCATCGATACGTTTTTTATCGCCTGAAAATCATTATACCACAAATTTACATCCGATAATACAAATTTCACTATTTTTACCTCGCTATTGCAATCTTTGCCTGAAACGGCGTTCTATTGTTGTTGACAGTGCGTTTAACCCTAGGACCAGCGCAAGCAAAACGACCGCTGTTGCATAGGCTTGATCCACAAACATACCTTCATTTGCAAGCGTGAAAACGTGGAGAGAAAGTGTTCTGCCGGGCGCCAGTAAACTATCGGGCATTCTTACGACATTGCCTATGGTGAAAATTAAAGCCGCGGTTTCGCCGACTATCCTGCCTACACCAAGGATTACCCCTGCGAAAATACCGGGCATGGCAGAAGGCAGTGTCACACGAAAGACAGTTCTGAGTCTGCCCGCTCCGAGACTGAATGCCCCCTCACGGTAGCTGTCGGGGATGGACTTTAAGCTCTCCTCTGTGGTTCTCATTATGATAGGCAATAACATTATTGCAAGCGTAAAACAGCCCGCAATAAGGGAAATCCCCCAGCCGAGCCAGATTGTAAAAAATATGTATCCGAAAAGGCCGTACACGATTGAAGGTATTCCCGCAAGTGTTTCGGTTGTCGTGCGAATGATGCGCACAACCTTGCTGCCTCTCGGTGCATACTCAACGAGATATATTGCTGTAAACACGCCAAACGGCACGGCTATCGCAAGAGTCACAAGCACCATTACTATGGTTGTAAAAAGTGCGGGTAAAAGCGACTGGTTTGCCGTTGTCCATGTTGGCGAAAATATCGAAGGTGTAAGATGCGGCACTCCCCTAATCACTATAAAGCCGACCATGAAGAGCAAAATAAACACAGTTATTATCGCTGATAGCCACATGACAAAAAAACGAATCCAGTCAGCCGGCTTTTTTTTGCGGATGAATTTTTTTATTTTTACCATGTCCATGCGTGTTGCTCTCCTTTTCTCGCGACCGGCAAAGCCGTCCCTACGAGGTTGGTTCAGCGGCTGTTTCCGCCGCTTCCTTTTTCATGTCGTCTTTAATGTTTTTCTCTTTGTTGAGCATCGAAAACAGTGTGTTGATAATTAAAACAAAAACAAACAAGACGACTCCCGTTGCAATCAGTGCGCCTTGATGTAAACTGCCTACTTGGGAGTATCCCATTTCCATGACTATGTTTGCGGTCATAGTCCGAATACCTCTGAAAAGTTCATACGGCATACGCATAGCCGGCTGGTTGCCCGCCACCATAGTTACTGCCATTGTCTCGCCTATCGCCCTACCTACGCCAAGCACAACTGCCGCCATGACACCACTGCGTGCGGCGGGAAATATGACCTTAAACACGGCACGTTCGTGGCTGGCACCGAGTGCTACCGCACCTTCATAAAGCTCTTGCGGCACGGCTCTTAAATTTGTTTCAGCAATCGTAATTACTGTCGGCAGTATCATTATCCCCAATATTATGGATGCGGCAAGCATACTTCGACCGTCTACCATATCAAATGTATCGAACAGTATCGGCACTACGACCATCATGCCAAAAAAGCCATAGACCACCGAGGGGATGCCCGCAAGCAGGTTTAGTGCCGGCTTAACAAAGCCATATATGCTTTTAGGACACATCTTTGCCATAAAAATTGCTGTGAAAATTCCAATCGGTACACCGAGGATTATTGCACCGACGGTAACATAGATGCTTCCGAGGATAAAAGGCAGCACGCCAAATACAGGGGTTTCACGGTGAAGCGGCTGCCATCTTTCGCCGAGCAGGAAATCAAGTATTCCTACTTCACCCATTGCAGGTAACCCCTGCGCAAACAGAAATACGCATATCAGCACTACTGCGGCGACCGATGCAAGCGCTGCAATAAGGAAGACTATACGCATTGTAGTTTCTCTGAATTTAAGCATTTATGATTACTCCCGCAGAAAATCGGCAATTTACTCCGATTGACTTGCCACTGCTAAGAATAGTTGAAAATTGTAAAATGTACATATCTCTTTATGTAAAATTTATGTAAAATCAATTTTTATGCATTTCGCACTATGCGTGGCAAAACCGCCACGCATAAATGTGGCGGTTTTGCTTTATGAATGTATCGGAGGATGTTACGATACTACATCTGACCATCTGAGTGTGCCGGTTACAAATATCTCTCTGACTTGATCCATTGTCAGGCCCTGTAGTGGGTTTTCTACGTTTACAATAACCGCAACTCCATCAAGCAACATAGCTATGTAATCGAGGTTTTCCAGTTCGCCTTCTCTAAGTTCACGGCTCGCCATTCCGATATCAGCTACGCCTGTCGCCGCTTGCTCAAGACCTGTGCCCGTACCTGTTGACATTACATCAATCTGTACGTTTTCATTGAGTGCCATGTATGCTTCAGCAAGCAAGTCCATCGCAGGTGCCACTGATGTTGAACCGCTGATTGTGAGAGAGCCGCTCAAATCGCTTGGTGTAAACGCAACGGGGTTTGCTACTGCCGGTGTCCAGCTTCCTGCCAAGAGTTCTTGTCCTTCTACCGAAAGTACGAAGTCAAGGAAGTCTTGAACCAGCGGGTCTGCAAAGCTTTCTTCTGTGAAAGCTAGGAGGAAACGACGTGAGAGTGGGAATGAGCCATCGCGGACTGTGTCGTGGGAAGGATATACGCCATCGATTGCAATTGCTCTTACTTCGTCATTCAGTGATCCGACTGAAACATAGCTGATAGCGAGTTCATTCTCTGCTACTGCGGTACGGATTGCACCGGTTGAAGTGAGAACACCTGCTTCTACTGACATATCATCGCCTACGCCTGTTGCATCTACAAATGCATCACGTGTGCCGCTGCCATCTTCGCGTGTGAATACTGCAATTGGGCGGTCAAAATCGAAATCACTCTCGTCTGAAGGGTTTGTTTCTTCTGCCGGAGGTGCTTCCGGTGTAGGGGTCGGGTCTGCTGCCGGTGCAGGGGTTGCTTCTGCTGCCGGTGCGGGGGTCGGGTCTGCTACTGTTGTTCCTTCGTCAGCACATGCTGCAAGCATGATGATTGCAAACGCACATACCAGAATTATTGATACTCTTTTTTTCATTTTATTCTCCTCAGTCTCTTCAATTTTATTTTATTTAAACTATCTGACCATAGCATGAGGATAATGGAACATTGTAAAAAACAAACATCTCTGTGTGTAAAAATTTGGTAAAATAACGAGCAAATACTTCCGAAAAGCAAACTTTCTCTTGACATTTTTACTCATTCTTAATAAAATCTTAATATATATAGATGCTAATTCTTAATTATTGTACTATATATTGTGCGAGTTGTGATGTTGGAGTTTTTTGTGAGTGAGGGGAACTTTTCAATTAATTCTACGTCTTAAACAAGTGGATACTTGTGTTTATTTTCGTCTATTTACTTTATCAAGCATCCGCATATTATGAAATGAGGTAATTGTTTTGAAAAAGGGATTTGTGCGTATTTGTGCTTTCTTTGCTTTGGCAGTCGTAATGATGGCACTTGTTTCTGCTTGCAGAAATGAGAGTGGTTCCGACAATGCTATGCCGGAGTTTGTCTATGTTCCCGAAGTTGTCTCTTTGCCTTCCGAAATTGAAGAGATTACAGGTGTTGCTGCAACCGATGATACCGTTTTCTTTGCGACTTCGCACTGGTCTGAAGATGGTGGTATTAGGGTTGTCCAGTTGTTTGCACTTGATTTAGCTACAAATGAAATATCTGAACTCACGGGATATTCGCCGCATAAACCGCTGCCCGATGCACGGGGGTGGCTTCAGGTCTCCATGACTGTTGACAACGAAGGCAATCTATGGGTTTTAGAAACCGGAAATTTTTGGCATATAAATGTGCCTGAAGACTTTGAAGGCGGCGAGGATGAACATTATCAATTTTTTGAAGACCTCGGCAATGTAAACAGTATACGCAAACTGGATTCATCGGGTGCGGAAGCTACACTTCTCAGCCTTGATGCAATATCACAGGGCACCCAGTGGTTTAATGTCATTTCTTTTGAAATTGACAGCAGTGGCAATTTCTACGTTATTGCCATGGGCGACACTCCTCTTTTTGGCGATCACGGGTCTGCGATTTTTGTCTTAGATGAAAGCGCAAATCTTCTGTCCACTATCCCCTCTGAAGAAGGGTGGGGGCAATTACTGCGTATAGCTGATGGTTCTGTCGCTCACTTTGGCTGGTTTTTCGACTCAGAATTTGGCGGCAGACAAATGCTTCATCCCATAGACCTCCAAACTCAGAGCTTCGGTGATGCATTTGAGCTTCCCGCTAATATTTGGACAATATTCCCCGGTAATGAGGATTTTGACTTACTCTTCATGGAAGGCAACACCGACCTTGCCGGCTTTAACTTTGGTGACGAGGAACCTGAATTTTTGCTCAATTGGATAGACAGCGATGTTTTGGCAGGTAGTTTTAATAATATCACACTACTCCCCGACGGGCGTATCTTCACTGCCTTACAACAATGGGGAAGGGATGGTTCGACTTTCGAGATTATCCTTCTCACCAGAACTCGTTCTGCCGACCTGCCTGAGCGGTCTATTATCACTCTTGCCGCTTTATGGCTGGACACAAATTTACAAAATGCCATTGTAGAGTTTAACAGAACCAGCACTACCCACAGAATCAGGGTCACAGATTATTCCCAATTTAACACCTCAGATGATGCCGGCGCAGGTCTTACAAGACTTACGACGGATTTAATCGCAGGCATAGTGCCTGATATTCTCAGCATACAAGGTCTGCCTGTCAGGCAGTATGTGGCAAGAGGGCTTCTTTTAGACTTATACGAATTTATTGATGCCGACCCTGAGTTTTCTCGCAATTCTTTTGTAGAGGGTGTCTTTGAAGCCGCCGAGATGGATGGGGGATTATATTATGTTTTTTCATCATTTAATTTGAGCACTTTAATTGGGCATCCGTCAGTTCTCGGCTCTCAGCCCGGATGGAATATAGATGAGTTTACATCTGTTATCGCAGCGCATCCGAACGCTGATATGCCCTTAGGAAATTTTACAAGATCACAGTTTTTGACGGAATCTATCACCCTGGGTATAGATCAGTACGTTGACTGGGCTACAGGCGAAGTTCGCTTTGATACCGGCGAATTTGCTTCACTTTTAGAGTTCGCGGCTACATTTCCCGAGGAATTTGATCATGCTATGCACCGACGCACTGTTTCAGAAGCTGCTATCGCCATTCCGATGCCGGAGGGTGACGGTGAAACTTCTCTCATTGCACAAGGGCGGCAGATAATGACTCAGACCTCTATTTGGGATTTTCAAACACTGCAAATGAATTTTGCCTCTTTCGGCGGAGAACTTGTTTTTAAGGGTTTCCCGACCGAAGGACGAAACGGTCACTCTATTAGGGCAAATGGGGGGCTTGCCATAACTACAGGTGCCTCAGACAGAGATGCTGCTTGGTCTTTCTTACGCACCTTTTTGAGTGAGAGCTCCCAACGTGATATTTGGGATTTTCCGACTAACAGAGCCGCATTTGATGCAGGTGCGGCAGAGGCTATGGCTCCGGTTCCTGAAGATTTTTCTCACGTATGGTGGGTGGATGGCGTGGCGGTTGAGCTTAGACCGCTCACACAGGCACAGATGGATTTGTTTATAGAAGCAATCCGACTAGCTCCCGGTGTTGCCGGTTGGGATCAGGTTATTCTTGACATAGTCACTGAAGGTGCAGATGACTTTTTCAGTGGCCGCGGCAGTGCGCAAGATGCCGCCCGTGTCATACAGAGCCGCGTATCAATTTATGTTGCGGAGCAAAGCTAGATTTTGGTGTACAGGAGTTTGGTGTAGAGGAGTTTGGTGTGAAGGAGCTTTTGGGGCGTTTTGATAATTACCGCTCACGGGACAGATTGAGCGGGTACATTTGGCTGGCACCGAGTTTACTCGGAGTTTCAGTGTTCTACGTCATTCCCTTTTTCATCATCACCTACTACTCTGTGATAGACAGCCCTCTGCACGGCAACTTTGTATTTCTCGACAATTTCATTTCGCTGATTGATAATAGCGCATTTAGACTGGCTGCCAGGAACACATTTTCTTTTTCTATGAGGGCTGTTCCTCTGGCAGTAATACTCAGCCTGTTAATTGCGCTTATGCTTGAATCCCGCATACCTCTAAAGAGTCAATTTCGCACGTTTTTCCTCAGCCCTATGCTGGTTCCTGTTGCATCTATCGTGCTGATTTGGCAAGTGTTGTTCCACCCGAACGGGGCTGTCAATGAGCTTCTTATGATACTCGGCTGGGCAGGGATTGACTGGATGCAGTCTGAGCATAATCAGCTTGTGGTCGTAATACTGTTCTTGTGGAAAAACCTTGGATTTAACATGATTTTGTTTATGGCATCACTCAGCAACATTCCGCGCGAACTTCTTGAAACTGCGGAAGTTGAAGGGGCGGGAGCCATTCAAAAATTCTTTGCCATAAAGATACGCTATCTCTCGCCGACACTTCTCTTTGTTACGATTTTTTCTCTTATAAACTCTTTTAGGATTTTTAGGGAAGTGTACTTGCTCACCGGAGATTACCCTTATGACGGACTCTACTTTATTCAACATTTTATGAATAACATTTTCAGGAGACTTGACTACCAAAGGCTTGCGGCTGCGGCTGTCCTTATGGCTATTGTCATGGTTATTATCATTGCCACCCTTTTCATCGCTGAACACCGTTTTGGAAAGGATGTGGAAGGATGAGGCGACGTTACTTCGGCAGGACGACATTATTTGTTTTAGCTCTGCTATTTTCTGTGATTTTTCTGCTGCCCACAGTGCTCACCATTACTAATTCCTTTATGACACAAAGCGAGATTTTCGCAAATTACGGCATGATTTTTGATGCTCTGCGACCGGGGGTCGGCACTTATGTCTCTGATTCGGTAACACTCAAGCTGATTCCCGACAGGGTGACTATCGACCAGTACCTGACTGTGCTTTTCCGTAGCCCTTTGTACCTTTCGATGATATGGAACTCTATCATTCTTGTCGTGCCGATAGTTACGCTGCAAGTCGGTTTTGCTGCATTTGCGGCATACAGCTTTACCAGATTTCAGAGTAAATTTAAAAATGCAGTCTTTTTCATGTACATAGTGCTCATGCTTATGCCCCATCAGGTGACTATTGTACCGAATTTCCTTGTGGCTGATTGGCTTGGTATATTGGGTACCCGGTGGGCGGTAATCTTTCCCGGTGTTTTTGCTCCATTTTCTGTATTTTTACTGACTAAGTTTATGCGCCGAATTCCGTCTGCACTGATTGAAGCTGCAAAGGTTGACGGTGCAAACGAGTGGCAGATTTTCACACGTGTCTGCCTACCTCAATGCCGCAGTGCTCTGTATTCGATTGCTATTTTGGTATTTTTCGATTATTGGAACATGGTTGAGCTGCCTATAGTACTGCTCGATGACCCTGAAGCGCAACCGCTCCCTGTGTTCTTATCAACGATAAATGCCAACGAGGCGGGGATTGCATTTGCTATAGCTGTCATATATATGATTCCGCCGCTACTTTTGTTCCTCCATGGTGAGGAAGCGTTGGTTGAGGGTATTACACACTCCGGTTCGGTGAAGGGGTAAAGGGGTAAAGCTGATTATTATGATTTTAAGTGAGGCACATTAAGTATGAATGTAGATTCTGTCAGAAAAAGAGGCTGGGTAAAAAACGGCACAATCATATTTCTCATTATTCTGGTTGTGTTGCTGTTCTTATCAAACACAATTATGAATCATGGCTTGCCTGAAGTTGCTGCACAATTTACTACTTCGGGTACAATCACGGCTAGGGTAAGGGGCAATGGAATCGTGTCGGCTATTGAGAGCTACGAGGTTATAACTATGCAAACCCGAACTGTCAGCGCAGTCCTTGCGCGCCCCGGCGACGAGGTTGCTGTAGGTGATACTTTAATTGTACTTGCCGGTATGGGGAGCGAAGAACTCGACAGAGCGCGAGATGAGTTGCATGAACTTGAGCTACGCTATGAAATAGAGCTAATAGAATCCCCGGGAGGCAGCGAAAGTGTCGCAAGTGCAGCAAGAAGTGTTCAAAGAGCACGCAATGCCCTCTCTGATGCACAGCGTGTGTTGGATGCAATCCACTTCAACGAGGGAGCTTTCTATGCGGCACAAGCTGCAAATAATGGTGCGCAAGCGATGTTAAGCGCAGCCAGAGCAACTGCAACTGCAAGAACTTATAACTTAGCTGTTGCGGAGGCGCATCTCGCTGCACTTGGCTCTTATCCTGACCCTAATGTGTATGCCGAGGCAGAGCAAAGAGTCACCGAAGCTGCATTTGCAAATTCAATAGCGCAGGCTGAACTAATGGTTGCCGAGTCAAGTGCCTCCACGGCAGCAGCAGATTTCAACCAACAAAATGACGACAGAATTGCTTTCACATCAGCGACCTCCAATGTGAGAGATGCGCAGCTTAGCCTTGACGAAGCAACTACTGCTCTAAATTTGGCGCAGAGAAGTGAAAACCTTGATACTTCGTTATCCGAAATTGACCTCCGTGAGCTTAGAAGGCAAATCGAAGAAAAGCGTGAAGAGGTGGAAAATTTGGAAGAAGAAGGCACATATTCTGAAATGACTTCTGCTGTCAACGGTGTAGTGGCTGCCGTAAATATCTCACCGGGAAATCAAACACAAGTTGACACTCCGCTAATGGTCATAGAGGTTGTGGATAGAGGATATATCTTAAGTTTCTCTGTCACCAGAGAGCAGGCTGCCGGAGTAAATATTGGCGAGAACGCTGAGGTTGACAGAGGTTGGTGGAGCTGGGGAGAGCAAATCAGTGCTGTCCTCACAAGTATTAGAAATGACCCTCAAGACCCTGTAATGCGCAGACTTCTTGAGTTCACTATACGTGGTGACGTTGAGAGTGGCACTGAGCTGAATGTGACACTCAATCAGCGCAGTGAAAACTTTCAGACTATAGTACCAAACTCTGCAATCAGGTCTGATACCAATGGTGATTTCGTACTTGTGGTTGTAGAGCGTTCAAATCCGCTCGGAAACCGCTTTTTTGCTACTCGTGCCGACATTAACATTCTGGCGACCGATGACACACATTCGGCGATTGTCGGCGGGTTCACCGGCTGGGATTTTGTAATTACTCACTCTACTCGCCCAATCGAACCGGGTATGCAAGTGCAGCTTGCCGACAACCCGTAATGCAAGAGGTGAGGGTGCTTAAATTTTATTTCGCGGCTCAGTGCCAGTGAGGCCGGAAGCACATCGCGAGCCAGCGATAAAGTGATGGTACAGAGCTGAAGCCGACCTAGCACCTAAAAGCCGCAAAATAAAATTTAAGCACCCTCACCTCGCATATAGGAGTATTAGCTCGTGAAAAAAAGAATTATTTTGATTTCTGTAAATGTGCTGTTGGTGATTGGTTTTTTTGTCTGCATAGGCATTTCCAACAGGATTATTTCTCCGCTTCACGCCCAGCAAGCGGCGGCGGCTTGGGGCGGGCAGAGTGGTGAGCGCTTTGCTCAAATTTCTGCTTTTTTCCCTGAAAATCACTCATTTACTCTTCAAAATATTCGTGAGCTGCGTAACACAGTTGAAAATTCATTGATGGCTGTTTCGGTTGATACTAGCGGAGAACGAGAATTTTATACAGATGCATGGGTTGCCGAGGGCAGCGTTTTGGTCGTGGGTGAGCGCGGCAGAGGCTCTGCTTCCGTAATCGGCGTAGGCGGTAACTTTTTCATGTTTCACCCGCTCAGACTCAGAGATGGTGGATATATTTCTCCAAACGACTTAATGAGAGACCGTATTTTGCTTGACGAGGAACTTGCTTGGCGGCTTTTTGGCTCTGTACAAATTGCGGGACTCCAGGTTTTGATAAACAACCAGGCATTTACTATTGCCGGAGTCGTCGCTCGCGAGAGTGATTTTGCCAGCCGCAGGGCTTATGATGGTGGTGAGGGGCTATTTATGTCGTTTGAGGCTCTGTACGCCATGACTGATGGCGGCGCAAGAATCATCAGCTACAAGATTGTTATGCCCGACCCTGTGACGAGTTTTGCCTACAGTACCATCTCAGAATTTTTTGGTGATTCTGAGGTTCTATTAGTAGAAAATAATACACGCTTTTCGCTGCCCCGTGCATTTTCCGCTATCGCTTCTTTTGGTGAGCGCGGTATGCAAACTGTTGCAATACAGTTGCCTTATTGGGAAAATGCAGCGAGACTTGCCGAAGATATGCAGGCTTTACTTCTTGCAATCTCACTAGTGCTTATTATTACTCCGGTTGTTTTTACTATTATACTTCTCGTGAAGCTTATCCGGCAGCTCTTCAAAGGCGGTAAACGAAAGCTCCTCAAAGCTATTGAGGAGCATGATAGGCGTGAGTATGAAAAATATTTGGCAAAACACCATGGTAACACTGACCATGGCGGCTTCAGCGTTGATGAGATTATCCGTGAGGTAAATGGGGATAATTTTTAGGCGAATCGGCTATTCCTTTTTCGCCGTTTTGCCCCTGCTATCGGCCAATGACTCACACGATATGGCTACTTCATCGAGCATATCTGCTGCCGTGTGCATTGCTGCTGCCTTTTTGTCAAGATTCTTTGCCGTTTCTATCAAGATAAGCGATGCATCTTTCAGCACATGTGTAAATTCGAGCATCTTGCTGAGCGGTACATCTACCAAGTCCTTTGTGCGGCGTGCAATTATCATTGCAGTGTATAGGCATGTAGCTATAACAAGTGGTATTGTTAGTACGATTGCTATCCACATTTCTCCGTAAAACAGGTAGATCCCAAGCAGAAGCAGACATGCTATTGCCGACGAGAATAAAAGCCTGACGAGTACATACTTAAAGAGTTTTTTGTTATGCGGCACTTTTAGATTGAAGTTCATGTCCCTATACCTCCTAAGACTACATCTGCACCGAAAAAGCCTCTCCTTGCCACCTTTCCGATGCAAGCTGTATTTTATCATAATAATTATGAATATTTCTATAGCGTTTGCAAGTTTTTTCGCAAGTTCACATATTGTTTACAACTTATTTTAAGCTGATTTTCAATACCTCTCTTACTATTTCTTCAACTGTCAAGTCCGCTACATCTATGTTGCGCATGGCTGTTGAAATTTCGCCTTGACTATAGCCGAGCACCGCAAGGGCTGCCGCTGCATCGCTTTGCTTTGTGCCGAGGCTTGCCTGCCCGCTGACAGCGGGGACATAACCCGATGCTTTAAGCGTTGGCATTTCTTTACTCACTTTGTCTTTTAGCTCTAAGATTATCCTCTGCGCCAGTTTTTTTCCGACCCCGGGTGCTCTTGTCAGCATGGTCTCGTCGTCACCTATGATTGCAAGCGCGAGCGCTTCGGGTGATGCTGATGAGAGTATTGAAAGTGCAGCTTTTGGCCCTACTCCCGATACGCTTAGAAGTTGCTCAAAGCATCTTTTTTCATTTGTGTCATAAAAACCGTATATGTCAAATGCATCTTCTTTTATGTTGCAGTATGTGTAGAGCTTTACTTTATTACCCTTTTCGAGATGTGACAGCGTGCTGAGCGTTGTCATGCAGGCATAACCCACCCCGTTTATGTCCAGCACGGCGAGATTTTGCGCGGTCACTGTAACTGTGCCTTCTAAATAGTAGAACATACGTTTCCTCCTTCAATGGTTAGTAGTGAGCTTGAGGTTCTGGCGTGGCATATCGCTATTGCCAGTGCATCTGCTGCATCGTCGGGTTTTGGTATTGCTTCCAGCGCAAGCAGTCTTTGTACCATCTCCATCACTTGCTTTTTATCTGCTCTCCCATAGCCTGTGACGGCTTTTTTTACTTGCAGGGGTGTGTATTCATACATTGGTATGCCGTGTTCTTCTCCTGCCAGTATCACCGCTGCCCTGCCTTGCGCTACGGATAGGGCTGTTTTTTGGTTTGTGTTAAAAAACAGTTCTTCGACTGCTATCGCATCGGGCTTGAATGTCTTTATCAGCTCCGCTACATCGTTGTTTATCTGCTTTAGTCTCAGCGCAAGCCTCATTTTCGCAGGTGTTGATATGACTCCGTACCTGCGCGGCTTTATCTCCCCGTTATTCGCACTTATTATCCCAAACCCCACTGTTGCTACTCCGGGGTCGATTCCCAGAACTATCAAAATCGTCTTGCTCCTGTGTTTGTTTTTTACAGTATATCATAATTTTTTGCCAAAGGCGAAAGATTTGTGATATACTATGGAGCGTTATTTATTGTTTGTTGCTGTACACAGGCCGCCGGAAAACGCCTCAATTACCTGTCATTCTGCGCGTAGTCGCAGAATCCATTGAGGAAATAAAACATAATTGAAACAATTTGAGCAATTTTGAAGGACTGGGTACTAGATTCTGCGACTTACGCGCAGAATGACGAAGGGTTTGAGGTTGACCGTGAACAGTAACTATTGTTTGGAGTATTTCTGATGTCGATTAACTTTAGTGATGAACTTTTTCCTGAAGATGAGTCAGAAGCTGTTTTGCTTTCAGCGGGCTTCACGGCGGAGGATGCCAGTGAGGTTCGTCTTCGTCCGCAGACACTCTCTGAGTATGTCGGGCAAACCAGAGTGAAGGATAATCTCGCTATTTTCCTTGAAGGCGCAAGGCGGCGAAATGAGCCGCTTGACCATGTTTTATTGCATGGTCCGCCCGGTCTTGGCAAAACCACTCTCGCCGCTATAATCGCTAACGAAATGGGAGCTTCACTCCGCAAGACTTCCGGCCCTGCTATCGAAAAGCCAAAAGATCTTGCCGCTCTTCTGACTAATCTCAATGAAAATGATGTCTTGTTCATCGACGAAATACACAGAATGAATCGCAGTGTCGAGGAAATTCTTTACCCGGCTATGGAAGATAAGCAGATTGACATCATTATAGGGCAAGGTCCTTCGGCGACCTCAATTTGCCTTGACCTTAAAAACTTCACATTGGTTGGTGCAACGACACGCTCGGGGCAGCTTTCTTCGCCTTTGCGTGACAGATTTGGCATAGATCTGAAGCTTGAGATGTACAGCACCGAAGAACTTATGGTTATTGTCGAGCGCAGCGCAAGGCTTTTGTCGATACCTATTGAGTCTGACGGCGCAGCAGAGATTGCTTCACGCAGCCGCGGCACCCCTCGCATTGCAAACAGGCTGCTGCGTAGAGTGCGGGATTTTGCAGAGGTCATAAGCGATGGTGTCATTTCCCTTGCTGTAGCGCAGGATTCTCTTACTCGCCTTGAGATTGACGAGACAGGGCTTGATGCAAACGATAGGCGGTTTTTGCGGAGCATTATTGAAAACTACAGCGGCGGACCTGTCGGGCTTGAAACTATTGCCGCCACTATAAATGAAGAGGCAATAACCATTGAAGATGTCTATGAACCGTTTTTAATGCAACAGGGATTTTTGACCAGAACCCCGCGCGGCCGTTGTGTTACCCGACGTGCATATGAGCACCTTGATTTGCTATATCCCGGGCACGAACAATTAACTTTATAGAGAGAGGAATGGTCATTAAAATGGGGAAGTACTTTGGAACTGATGGAATTCGAGGTGTTGCAGGAGAAGACCTCGATGCAGAGCTTGCTTTTAAAATTGGTAGAGCTGCTGCAACTGTTTTAACACGTGCGGCAAAGCAGAGTAAGCCGCCGGCTTTTGGGGATAAGCCTCGTGTGATGATTGGGCGCGATACGCGTGTCTCATGTGATATGCTTGAATCTGCACTTTCTGCGGGGCTTTGCAGTGCAGGGGCTGATGTCACTGCACTGGGAGTTTTGCCAACTCCTGCTGTAGCGTATTTGACCATAAAAACTCAGTCTGATATGGGAATTGTCATCTCGGCTTCACACAATCCTTTTGAGCACAATGGGATTAAAATCTTTGGCTGCGACGGATATAAGCTGAGTGACGAGCTTGAGGAGCTCATTGAAAAGCTCATTGACGATGACAGCAACGTAAAAAAAGTTACGGGTGGAGATTTAGGCAGGATTATCGTTGACCATGGTGAGTGGGTGGGCGAATATGTTAAATACTTAGCTACCGCATCCACAGCAGGCAGGTTTCCCGGAAGAGTTGCCATTGACTGTGCAAACGGCGCTGCCTCTGAAACTGCACGTATGCTTTTTAGACTGCTTCATGCTGAGTTTGAGATTGTCGCCGATGAACCTGACGGCATCAATATAAATGTTGGCTGCGGTTCAACGCATCTCGATTATATTAGGGATATGATGAAAACCGGAAGGTTTGATATTGGAATTGCTTTTGACGGAGATGCCGATAGGTGTCTTATTGTCGATGAAAACGGGAAAACTGTTGACGGAGATGTTATGCTCACCGTCCTTGCAAATGATATGAAAAACTCAGGCACGCTCAAAGGCGACGGTTTTGTCGGCACTGTTGTCTCAAATGCCGGGATGGAAATTTTTGCCGGTGAAAATGGCTTTAAATTCCACCGTGCCGATGTTGGAGACAGAAATGTTCTGGAAATGATGAAGGAGCTCGGCTGTAATCTGGGTGGTGAATCGTCGGGTCATGTAATTTTTTCTGACTTTATGACAACAGGTGATGGGCAACTCACTGCACTAAAATTTCTCAATGTGCTAACAAAATCGGAAAAAACTGTCTCGGAGCTTGTAAAAGGAGTGCCCCGTTTGCCTCAAGTTATGCCAAGTTTTAAACTCACAGACGGGCAACGTCAGCGCGACAGAATTCTTTCGAGTTCTAAGCTGACAGAGGAAATTAAAAAACAGGAAAAACTCTTAGAGGGAAGCGGACGTATATTCATCAGGCCGTCGGGTACCGAACCAATTATCCGTGTATTGGTAGAGGCAAAAACCGAAGAACTTTCGGCGCAAATTGCAGAAAATATACTCGATTTTATGCAAGAAATTTGAGGTTACAATGCATAATTATTATTTTTTCTTGAAAAAGTCTTGACTTTGCAAGCAGTATAGAATATACTATCACCTGCAATGAGTTGTACTGATGACATTAAGGGTAATAATTTGATCGAAAAAATGGCTGATTGCGACCCGGAATCCGAAGAAATGCTGGTGCGCGAGTACGCATGGCTGGTTAGAATGTGTGCTCGACCCTACTTTCTCGCAGGAGGCGACAGTGAGGATCTTTTTCAAGAGGGAATGCTTGGATTGCTGTCTGCCATAAGAACCTTTGATTCCAACAGAGGCGTGAAATTTTCAACATATGCTGAGTTTTGCGTCAGAAGAAGAATATATAGTGCAATCAAATCAGCATCCGGCAACAAACATACTCCGCTAAACACCTATATTTCACTTGAATCTCTGCATAATGACGAGAACTCTACCCAAAGCGTGTCTTTTCTGCGTGCTCCTGAGGAAATTCTAGTAGCGCGAGAGCAAGTTGGCGAAATTGAGAAACTGCTCTACGGAGCATTATCCCGATTTGAATCCGGAGTGTTGGAATTGTATCTGGAAGGAATGTCATACAAGGTTATGGCGGTTCTTCTAAGCAAATCGGAGAAGTCAATCGACAATGCCGTGCAACGAATCAGGAGAAAGCTATCACAAGTTCTGACTTAGGTTGCGAATTCATTAGGCGATAATCAGTGAAAGCTGAACGCAAAATACAGCCCAAAAGGGTACGATGTCAAAAGAGAGGTTTCAAAATGTACGAAGAC
>WQTE01000010.1 GCA_009786445.1 Oscillospiraceae bacterium
GTGATGGTGGGTCCAATCACCTCACGGTCGCTGCGACCAACTTTGTGTGGTCTTGTGGGATAGATACTATCATAATCTGCAACGAAAAACAAGAGTATTATGGTATAGTAATGATGTTTGATAATTTTGGAGTGGTAACTGTATTTGGTAACTATGAGGGTGTTTGTCGAGCTATATGTCGCACCCAATTCTACCTTTAACATACGCTCTCACTGCGGAATAGAAACCATTTGCTTTTTCGATTATATCTTCAGCTTCATCTGCGCTTGTAGTATGCATGTCCTTGTAATCCGCATCGTTTCGGAGTATCTCAGCCTTCTTAATCGTTTCGGAATATTTACGGTCAAATACATTGGTAGCTATGTAATGCTCTCTGAAATAGCTAATATTTCCTGAATGCTTACGGCGCTCTATATTATCTAAGGCTAATACCGCTCGGATAGCGTGATAAGCAGCGTAGTATGCTCTATTGGCAGCCGCATCGTATTTGCCTGCTTTATAGCATATCTCCGCTGTATCTAAATCATCAGCGGCTTTTTCGAGTCGCTGCCGTGCATACTCATGCATATGGTTGTTTTGCATACTTGCTCACCCCTTGTTCCCTCACATTTTTGAAAAACCCATATGTTTCGCAGTGTATTTCATACTCATTTTTGCTTTGCAACACCGGCATTATGCAGATGTTGTACTCAAATTCAAGTTCAGATGTTATGTGACAAATATCGTCAAGATATTTTCTGATTTCGTCGTTTTTCATATCCAAAATCACTATCACATCTACATCGGAATCATCGCAGTAATCACCTCTGGCATATGAGCCAAAAAGTAAAACATCGCTGAGTTTATCGCCAAACAGCACCCTACACTCTGCGACAAATGAACTCATCAAGGTATTCACTTGTGTTTTTGACAGCGCTTTCATAGCAGTAACCTTTCATTTTGTTTTATGCTTTATTTTACCAAAATCACAGGTGTATGACAATAAAACACTTGGCAATACAACGAATTTGCGTATTAGCAGAACTCCCCACACCTAATAAGCAACGCCCCAGACTACCATTTTCTCTGCTTTTTCGCCACATGCGGCGCACCTGTCGCCGATGTTTTTTTGCTCAAACGGAATACAGCGTGAGGTCACGCCTGCTTCTTCTTTCATCTTCTGCTCGCACTGCTCCCCGCCGCACCACATTGCTTCTATGAAGCCGCCTTGCTCTGTGATGATTTCTTTCACTTCATCCAGCGTTTTCGCAGGGCGGGTGTTTTGCTCGAGATTTTTCTTTGCTTTGTTATATAGGCTTACTTGAATCTCTTCCAGCAAAGCCTTTACTTGCACTTCAAGCTCATCGAGCGGGATTGCCCTTTTTTCCCCACTGTCACGGCGTGCGGCTACGCATTGGTTGTTTTCAATATCTTTCGGGCCGATTTCAACTCGCAGCGGTACGCCTTTCATCTCATGTTCGGCAAACTTCCAGCCGGGGCTTTGGTCTGACTTGTCGCACTTCACCCTTATGCCCGCCGCTTTTAGCTTTGCGACCAGTTCATCGGCTTTTTCCAAAACGCCGGGCTTGTGCGAAGCTATCGGTATCACCATAACCTGCACAGGAGCTATGCGCGGGGGAAGGTTTAGTCCGTTATTGTCGCCGTGTGTCATTATTATGCCGCCGATTGTGCGTGTTGTTATTCCCCATGAGGTTTGGTGAGGATAGGTGAGCTTATTTTCCCTGTCTGAAAACTGTATGCCAAACGCTCTTGCAAAGCCGTCCCCAAAGTAGTGGCTTGTACCGCCTTGAAGTGCTTTTTTGTCGTGCATCATGTTTTCTACTGTATATGTGGCAATCGCTCCTGCGAATTTTTCTTTTTCCGTTTTTACACCTTTTACAACGGGCATGGCAAGAAAATCCTCGTATAGTGTCGCATACACATTTAGCATATTTATTGTCTCTTCTTCGGCTTCTTTTGCAGTTTCATGCAAGGTATGCCCCTCTTGCCACAAGAACTCTCTGCCCCGAAGGAACGGGCGCGTGGTTTTTTCCCAGCGAACCACACTGCACCATTGATTGTATAGCATAGGCAAGTCACGCCATGAGCTCAGCACATTTGCCCAATGCTCACAGAAGAGCGTTTCGGAAGTCGGGCGTATGCATAGGCGTTCCGGCAGTTCTTCCGAGCCGCCGTGTGTTACCCATGCTACTTCGGGTGCGAAGCCTTCCACGTGGTCTTTTTCCTTTTGCAGCAGACTTTCGGGTATTAGCAGCGGCATGGAGACATTCTCGTGTCCGAGTTCCTTAAACATACGGTCAAGCTCTGCTTGTATATTTTCCCACAGTGCATAGGCATATGGGCGCATTATGAAAAAGCCTTTTGTCCCCGAGTAATCTATAAGCTTCGCTTTTCTCACAACGTCCGTATACCACTGCGCAAAATCAACGTCCATATCAGTAATTTGCTCTACATTTTTTTCTTTTCCCATTTCGGTTATCCCCTTGTTTCTTAGATATTTTGACATTGTAGCATAAAGCTGATATTATGTGCAAGAATAAACTTATTGCACCAAGGGGGAGTTTCATGGACTTCTTGTCTGAACTTCAAGTTGTACATTTTTTTCCGTTTTTTACTATTTTGTTTATCGTACTTTTCTTTGCATATTATTTTGCTGTGATAAGACCTAGAACCGGAACAATCGAATGGATAGAAATGGAAATGGAGCAGCCAAATCGGGCTTTTCTGATGGGGCGCCATAAAATGTCAAAAAGCGATATCATGCCGCTTGCTTTAATCACAATTATATTTTTGTTTCTCGCTGTTTTAAACCTCGGAGATAATAATACTGTCGATGTGCTCAATGAGATAGCTCTTAGAGAAGAATTGCGAGCGCTAAATACATTAGAAACAAATTCTGAGTTAATTGAAGATGCAGACATAGCTCGATTAACTGAGCTTAGAGCACACACTGCAAATGATAACCACATGAATTATCTGTACTTTGACGAGGTCTTTTTCGTCAGAACCGCTGTCGAGCATATAGAGCATTTGCATATTTTTGAATGGACACATCCGCCGCTCGGCAAAGATATTATAGCCGCATCAATTTTCACGTTTGGTATGACCCCGTTCGGTTGGCGTATGTTTGGTGCTGTTTCCGGCGTTTTAATGCTTGTTGTCATGTATATTTTTCTTAAAAATATGTTTGGAAAAACCTCTGTCGCCACCTGCGGGACACTTCTGTTCGGCTTTGAATTTATGCGCTTTATCATGTCCCGGATTGGTACAATTGACACCTTCCTGGTTTTATTCATTTTGACTTCATTTTTCTTTATGTATCGCTATGTCACTACCCCCGGCGATGCGCGTTTTGGCAAAAGCTTTTTGCCGCTCGCATTGTCCGGCATTTTCTTTGGTCTCAGTGTTTCGATAAAATGGGTAGGGTTTTACGCAGGAGCGGGGCTTTTGGTGATTTATATTGTTCGGCAGGTAAAATTATTCCTACACTATCGAGACAATAAAAAAAGTGGCTTTGCCGAGTATTTTACTAAGACAATCCTGCTTTCATCCATATTTTTTGTCATTGTCCCGGCGATTGTGTATTATGTATCATATATCCCCTACGGACATGCTTGGGGTTTGACAGTTGCTGACGGTATGCTTTGGGACCCCTGGTTTTTACAAATTGTATGGCAAAATCAGACTTCAATGTTTTCTTATCATGTTGATCTTGTCGCTTATCATCCGTTTTCTTCTGCATGGTGGCAGTGGATTTTTAACATTAGACCTACGTTATTTGTAAATGACCATGTGGACGGCTTGCGTGCCACGTTTGGTGCGTTTCACAATCCCATAATCACATGGGGCGGACTCGTTGCCATGTTTGTTATGGGTGTGCGGGTCTTTACAAAACGCGATGAAAAGAGTTTGTTTATTGTTATTGGTTATCTTTGCGGGCTTCTGCCGTGGATGCTTGTCTCACGGATTTTGTTTGCCTATCATTATTTCCCCAGTTCGCTGTTTTTGATTCTTGCGATTTGTCATATTTTCAATCATATCCTCGACCGAAAGAAGATGCACAGCAAGTCGTATGTCTACGGATTTACGATTTTTACAGGTTTGATTTTTGCGATTTTCTATCCGTCGCTGTCGGGGATGTTTATGCCGAACTGGTATTATGAGACTTTTGTTCGTTGGTTGCCTTCATGGCCGTTTTAAAAGGGAAGGAATGAACTTATGATTGCACTGGCTAGTGACCACGGCGGCCTTGAGCTCAAGCGGTCCATTATGGAACATCTTCAGTCGAAAGGTCTTGAATTTAAAGACTTTGGCACGTATAATGAAGATAGCTGTGATTATCCTGTTTTTGCAGTCTCGGCTGCTAAATCTATCGTGAGCGGTGAGTGCGGCAGAGGCATCTTTATCTGCGGCACCGGAATTGGGATTTCAATCGCGGCTAACAAGGTTCCGGGGATTCGGGCGGCGGTTTGTACTGACACATATATGGCGGAAAAGTGCCGCGCTCACAATGATGCAAACGTACTTGCTTTAGGTGCGCGTGTTCTGGATACTTCTCGTGCGCTCAAGATTGTTTCGATTTTTTTAAGCACAGACTTCAGCGGCAAAGAGAGACACAGCCGCCGCGTGGAAATGCTAAAATATCTGGATTCGCAGATGCTTAATTAAAGCAATAAGAAAGGATTATCATTTTATATGGCACGGTATGTACCTAAGACTTATAATAATCGGCGTGGTTTGCGAATAATCGTCGGTGTTTTTGCTACACTTGCTCTATCAGTTGTAATTATTTTTCTGATTTTATTTTTCATGTTTCAAAACTACGTAGTAGACGGGCAGCTTGTGCACCCATTGCTTGACGATTGGAACGATGCACCACCACCCGTGAGCGACGAGGTCGCAGATGAGTACGACGGTGAGAACTATGACGGTTATGAGTACAATGGCGAGCACGATGGCAGTTATGAGTACGATACCGACTATGACTATGACTACAATGACGACTATGGCTACAATGACGACTACGAGGCTGAACATGATGATTGGGATTATGATGATGAGTCCGGTTAAGATGGTGACGGGGATACTGATGAGTGATATGAACATAACGTTTTGTCAATAATATAACCCGAGAGACCTGAAAATCACTGTAAAAAGCTCTCAAAATCAACAAGGTTCTCATTGCGCCCCTCGGCGCGGAAGTCTCTGCCGTAGAGGATGGATGCCCATTTTATCAGGGTGTCCAAAACTTCTGTATCTATGCCCGCCGCTTTTCCGGCACAACTAGTTGGAACGCAACCCGTCAAAATATCCTCGAAGATGTAACGCGTATCTATATCTGTAGGCGCAAGAACCGTTTTGTATGCTTCGGTGTTTTGAATCCGCTCGTATAGGCTGTTGCCCCGCGAACCGTAACACTCTGCGAGCCATCGGCGTGCTGTCGGCACGGAAACGCCATATGCGTTTGCAACGGAAATCCGCTCCAAATCCATTTTTTCAAGCATACTGGCAACAAGAGGGGATATGCCCTGAACGTAAAACTTAAAATCCTCTTTAGCTTCAACCCTTGTGATATTCATAAGTATCGGCATCGGGTGAAATATCGTCCCAACATTGGCAAACCCTGTGTAGAGAACACTTTCTGCCAAACTATACATTTCAAAAATCTCGTGCAGCAATGCAAGCAGCCTATCGGAATAAGAATTATCGTGTGCCGCCAAGCGCACTACATCTTTGATTTTGTAGATTTGCGGCTTACGTAGCTCCGGGCATCGGCATGTGAAAGTGAACGTATCGGTCTCGCCGAGCATTATCTCTGCTTTGGCGCCACATTCTGAGAGCACCCTTGAAAATGCCATTGTTCCAAAAGTTCTGCCCGGATTTAGCACTACTGCCTGTCCATCGGTCAAGTGCGGTGCCATTGCTCTCGCCACTATCGGATGATACTGTGCCGGAGTTGTGACCATTATAAGTTCGGCATTTTTAATCACCTGACCCATATCCGAACTTATGAGTTCAACCTCTGCCGTCGCATTAATCGCTCCGGTTATTGTGAATGTGAAACTCGAAAACATTTCTACGCGCTCTGTTTCACGTGCATATAGTGCGACCCTATACCCCAAATATGCGAAATATGCCGCCATAGACTGTCCGCCATTGCCGGAGCTTATTACGGCTATTTTCTTTATTTGTCTCTTCATTTTACACCGCCAACTTTCTGACCTTTTCGGTCAATCCCCCTAGTCTTGTTCTTTCGTCCATGGCTTTTTCATTATAAGAATCCCACGCTACACACTTGCCTTCTCTCACCCGGGTTTGCAAAGAACCTTTGAACTCTCCCTTTTTTACTATGTGTGGAGCATCTAAGATTCCTCGCTTTATGCAGTCTGTCAACACTTTTTCATCACATAGCGGATCCGGGCTGATTGCTGAATATTCGTCTTTAATAAAACTAATCAGATAATTTGCCTCTCTGATAAGTTCGTCTCTTCGCTCTTTTACACATGGGTCATGCCTCGCTTCGGCGGCACCTGTCAAAGTTCCGCGGACAACGCCCCTGACAATTTTGCAACTCTCTGTCACTACATCGGGAGTCGCTGCGTGCAAGGCCTCACTGTAGCCTACTACGTGGATTATGTGCGGGCGTACGTTCATTTGCAAGGCTGTGCTTGCAGCAAGCTGTCCTTTCGCCACTGCCGCATCTGCACTGAGAAACGGCAAGCCTGCGCGAGTTTGTCTGTAGACCCGGAAATTCTTGTCGGCAAGCGATTCTGTCAGCTCAATTTGTGCAAGCACTTTTGCTAAATCCATTGAAAACGAGAGAGAATTCGGTACATTGAACATATATTGCGAGATGTAGTCTTTTACACCTAATTTTTTTGCATTTAATGCGCTGATGTATGACATTGCGACCGAAACAGTATCGTGTGCATCACGCAAACCCCAGTGGTGGGGTTCGTTCAGCTCTACCGGAATACCACGTTGCCCGTGGTAGGCTATGAGTTTTGCTGCTTCTTCCATTGATGTTTGAAGTGGTCTGTCGCCTCTTCCGTCTAGTTCGTTGTACCAACATAAAGGCACTGCACACCACGCATTTGCAATGGTTTTAATCAGCACATCGGCAAGACGGAGCACATCGGCAGTGCCGCTGTAACAACGCATCAGCGGAAAATTTCCTCGCTGTGAAGCCTCTTTTAACTTCATAAATGCATCTTCATCCCGAACCGGTACACCACCCGCTCCGTCCATATCCCTGTTTCTTTTTTCAGGACAAAAGAAATACTGTTGCGTATTTTGGTCGATGCCGAGTGATATTACATCCAGCACCCTTGAGTCTGCTATTTCTTCTATGCCTGATACTGTTTCATCAAAAGACGGCAAACCGAAATGATGCCGCAGCAGTGGGTACGGGGTTTTCTGTGCCAGTCTGCCTACTAAGTCGCCGGAATATAACTCGGCGTTGTTTTTATCGGGCATTTTTCCCGTTCGCAGGAGCGTAATGCTGTCGTCTATATCGTCTGTTCCGTCAAAAATTACGTCAAAAAAACTCAGCTCCCTCACTTTTTCGGCTACAGGCGGAGTACCACCGAACAGCCATTTTGGTGTGTGGGAGAGATTTTTGCTCTTTTCTATCAGCTCTTTTACGATTTTTACTCCATTTTCCGGAGTGAGTCTGTAACCCAATGTTATCATCACAGGCTTATGAATTTCGATGCTTGAAATAATTTTGTCTATGCTGACGGCAGGACCCAGAAACAGGGTCTCGTAGCCTTCATCCTCTGCCAAATTAAGAAAATGCGCAGCACCTGCCACGTGCACACAGTTTCCCATTGATCCCCCTAGTATCATACCTTTTGACACCGCTTAACCCCCCATGAGAGAATTTTCGCCCTTTCCGAAAGGAGCCGGAACCGGGCGAAAATTGGCTTACTATCTGCTTAAATTATTTTTTAGTAATTCGATGCTTTCCGTAACCTCTTTCATAACCTCATCAACTGTGGATTTTTCATCCCATGCGTGCATGATTCCCTCAATATATGTTGACACGAGATTTACCACATGCAGGGGTTTCACTTCGGCTTTGAACATACTTTCTTCACCAATATCCAGTGTTACCTTTGCGTGCATATCCGTAGCGATTGCCAAGAGCCGCGCAATATCCTCCGCAACTTCTTCGTCTTCTTCTCCAAAGACACTTTCCAGAAAACTGCTCATTGCGGGGTAGCGTTCTTTTATCGAAAGCCGAAATTTCGTTATTGTTACCGCTCTTTCAAAGAAATCTTTGTTTAGAGTATCTCTTTTCTCCTGAGCTTCGGTCATTACTATCTTGCCTGTATAGTAGACCAGATATGAGTACAGACCTTTTTTGCTCCCGAAATAATGGAAAATGAGCGCTTTTGATATACCTGCTGCGGCGGCAATCTCGCTGATGTATGCCTTTTTGTAACCAACCTCACCAAACACTGTCATCGCCGCCGTTACTATTCTATTTTGTTTTTCCTGTGGTTGTGATAAAAACTTTCGCATACCGAAATATCTCCTTTAAGTAAAAAGTTACATTTGCTCTCAATCGCTGAATCAGTGTAGCGTAAATGAAAAAGATAATGCAAGAAACGCAATTTTAAGTGACATAGGCACTATGCAATACTAAGCCCTGCCAAGCCAGCGGCCATCCGCGGCAAATCTGTGCCGCTCACCTTCAATGGTGACGGTTCCGCCGCTCACCATTTCACCGCTCGCACGCAGGTAGTACCAGTTTCCGCCGGACTGAATCCAACCGGTCTCCATCACTCCGTCTGAGTCCATGAAGTACCAGTGTCCGCCGCTGCGTACCCAGCCGGTCATCATAGCTCCGCTTGAGCCAAAGAAGTACCAATCTTCACCCAAACGCAGCCACCCGCTCGCCATTGCTCCGCTGCCGTGCAAATAGTACCATAATCCACGGTCAAGCAGCCAGCCTGTCGCCATTTCGCCGCTTGGAATCAAGAAGAACCAGTTTCCTCCCGTACGAACCCAGCCGGTCGCCATGGTGCCATTTGCACGAAGGAAGTACCATTCTCCTTCTTGGTCGTCACGTACCCATCCGGTTTGCATATAGCCCGCATTATTAAAGAAATAACTCTCGCCGTTTATATGATGCCAACCTCGTGCAAATCCGCCGCCATCAAACTCATATCTCCAGCCGTTATTACTATGCCGCCAGCTTCCCGCCAGCAACCTGCCTCCGGGTGCAGGCAATTGCCACGGTCCTTGACCAAGCGGTCGCAAAGTCCTGAAGTACTCTTGGATAGCCGCCACGTAGGCATCTGCCAATCTGCCGAGCGACTCATTAGACGAAAGAAATGCACGGTCTTGAGGGTTTGTGTGAAAGCCGTTTTCAGCTAAGACTGCCGGTATATTCATCTCACGAATCATGAAGAAATTTTCCGCTCTCAGACCATGCTGTCTTCTCGGAATTCCTGCATTGTGGATGTGGTTGAGCAGAATATCCCCAAATTGTCTGCTCTCGGTTGTGTATGTAAAGTTCGGGAAATATGTGCGAGTATGCACGCGTGCCGCCGGATTGATAAAGTATACTTCAGCTCCGCGTACATTTGTATTTATAGGATTCCCCGTGGCATTTGAGTGAAGTGATATAGATAAAAAGTTGTTTCTTACTACAGGATGAGTTTGGTAGTCAAAAACGCGCCTCAAGTCAGGATGAATCACTCTTGCAGCGTTGAACGGGATATTCATAAGCCTTCTTCCTTCAGCACCTGTCGCATCATTTACAATGCCTCTCATAACACTGATAAGGTTATTTATCTCTGTTATTTGAGCTGGTACTGTAAGCTCGTTTCTGACAGCTTCCAGTGACCAGATATTTATCCAAGCTGCACGAACCGGAAGTGTCACATTTGGTTCAGACGGTCTTGTCAAACGAACTGTAGCACCCAGCGGCTCCAATCTGTCTCTTATTGCATGTGACAGGTAGAGCATGGCAACATGCTCGCTGTACCCTTGAAAAACAATGTCGCTACCCTCTCCTTGTCCGGCATCGAGGATTATGGTTCTTCCGGCAAGCGGACGATTGTCCGCCGCCATTGCGGGTAACGCACCTGCAATAAACGAAAACACCAGCGAACATAAGAGGAAAATTGACATTGCTGCTTTTCTTGCTAACATTAACTGTCTCCTTCGTGTTGTACAATTGGGATGCTTTATGTGCATTCCCTGCGAGAAACGGCTTATATCGTAAGCCCTTCGGGAAGCGGGCAATCGATAAACGCCCTATATCACTAAAACAGCAATGTGCTGATTAGTTCGGAAAATTCTGCGGGGTCTTCCAGTTCCACGCCGGCGGTGAGCAAGGCTTGACCGTATAGTAGCTTTGAAATGTTTGTCGCCTTGTCTTTATCATTTTCGTAAGCATCTTTTAATGCCGCAAACGACGGGTGTTCTACGTTTAGTTCAAGTACACGCTCTGCGCGCATTTCGCCGAACATTCCACCTGCATTTTGACCTTGCGCAGCTTGCATGGTTTTAAAGTATTTTTCCATTTCCAGACTTATCTCGCCCCCTGCCGCAAGTGCTACGGGGTGAGTCTTTAACTTGCCGGATACCCTTGCCGCAACTATTTTTCCGGTGAGTGCTTCTTTTACAAAATCCAATACGTCTTTGTTTTCGGTTTCCAGGCGCTCGGTCTCTTTCTTGTCTTCATCGCTCTCTATACCGAGGTCTTCATCGTTTACCGAGCGAAAATCTTTTTCCTGAAAATTTCTGAGCGCACGCACTACAAACTCGTCTATTTCATCTGTCAAGTAGAGAATCTCATAGCCTTTTTCGCGCACTTGTTCCGCCTGTGGCAACTTATCGAGAAGTGCAGTGTTTTCACCTGCGGCGTAGTATATATACTTCTGGTCTTCGGTCATATTTTTTACGTATTCTTCCAAAGTTATCAGTTTTTCCGCTTTTGAAGAATAGAACATGATAAGGTCAGAGAGCATATCTTTGCTTGCTCCAAAACCATTTGTAAGACCGTACTTTAGTTGAATACCGAAGCTCTTATAGAATGTTTCATACTTTTCCCTTTCGGTTTCCATTAATTTTTTCAGCTCTGATTTTACTTTCTTTTCGATATTCGTCGCAATAACCTTAAGCTGACGGTCATGCTGAAGCATTTCTCGGGAGATGTTGAGCGAGAAATCAGGCGATTCTACTATGCCTTTTACAAACCTGAAGTGTTCAGGGAGTAAATCTGAGCAGTGCTCCATAATCATCACTCCTGATGAATACAGCTGTAAACCCGCTTTGAACTCCCTTGTGAAATAGTCGTAAGGTGTAACCGATGGAATAAACAGCATCGCCGTGTAGCTCACAAGCCCTTCTGCGGATACGCGAATAACCGAAACAGGGTCTGCCATATCGAGGAATTTTTCCTTATAAAACTCTGCACAATCTTCGTCCGAGACATCATTTTTTGAGCGTTGCCATATCGGTATGCGGCTGTTGACCACTTCGGTTTCTGTGTAATCTTCCCATGTTTTCTTTTTGTTGCCCTCATCGTCAGTCTCATCAGTCTCGACTTGACGGCTCTTTGTGACTTCCATCATAATAGGCCAGCGCACATAGTCTGAATATTTTTTTATGAGACTTGTCAGCGTATACTCTTCAAGGTACTTTCCGTACTGCTCATCTTCCGTGTCTTCTTTGAGTTCAATTATGATGTTTGTTCCGGCGCCCTTGTCAGGACACTCATATGGCTCAATGGAATAACCGTCTGAGCCTTTTGATACCCACTTACTTGCGGTATCCTCGCCATAGGCGCGAGATATGACGGTCACACGCGATGCAACCATAAACGCTGAATAGAATCCCACCCCAAATTGACCGATGATGTCAATATCTTCCGGTTTCTCTTCCATGTCGTTTTTAAATTTAAGTGAGCCGCTCCTGGCTATTACGCCTAAGTTCGATTCCAGTTCCGCCGCTGTCATTCCAACACCGTTGTCGCTGATTGTCAGAACTCTGCCTTCTTTGTCGGCTTCTATTGTGATTTTAAAATCATCTCTGTTTAGACCCACTTTGTCATCTGTCAGTGAGATATAGCAAAGTTTATCTATTGCATCTGATGCGTTTGATATCAGTTCCCGCAGAAAGATTTCCTTATGTGTGTAAATCGAGTTGACCATTAGGTCCAGTAAGCGTTTGGATTCTGATTTGAATTGCTTTTTTGCCATTTTGTTCGCTAACCTCCTAGGTTAATTATTATTATATTCTCATTTGCTTGCGCCGAGCAAGATTTATCGTACCATCGGTCATGTCGCCTACCCAGTTAAGGGCTTTTCCCAGCCCGCTTGCTACACACAGGTCTGCATCGTCCGCTGTGTATGTAGCTATGCTTGTACGGCTGGATATTAACTTGTCAAAGCCCCAGAGATGGCAGTTCCCGCCCGTCAGGACTATGCCGTTTTGAGAAATGTCGGCAACAAGTTCGGGAGGTGTTACCTCAAGTACATTGTGAACCGCTTCAACTATGTTCTCCGTGACTTCTTCAAATGCTTCTAAAATATCCGTTGAGCTGACTGCTACAACTCTCGGAAGACCTGTTAAAAGGCAACGCCCTTTAACTTCGACCGCAACGGTCTCAGGTCTCGGGAATACACAACCTATACTTTTCTTAAGTTCTTCTGCTGTGTTTTCACCAATAAGAACATTGTGATTACGCTTTATATACTTAATAAGCGCTTCGTCAAACGCATCACCGCCTGCTTTCAGCGACTCTGATTCTACAACTCCCGACAAGGAGAGTACCGCTATGTCCGTTGTACCGCCGCCTGTGTCTATCACCATGTGCCCATCAGGTTTTGCTATGTCCAGACCTGCCCCAATTGCGGCGGCGAGCGGTGCTTCCATGAGATATACCTTACGTGCCCCCGCAGCAACACCTGCATCTATTACGGCACGTTCTTCTACTTCTGTTATACCTGAGGGAACTGAGATTATTATTCTGGGTTTTATCATAGAAAAAGCCAAGGCTTTTCGCACAAATTCTTTGAGCATACGCTCTGTCATGTCATAGTCGGATATTGCCCCTTCATGCATTGGGCGTATCGCAACGATGTTTCCGGGCGTGCGCCCGAGCATCCGCTGTGCCGCCATGCCTACGTTGAGCAGTCGTCCCGTATTCTTATCCATGGCGACTACCGCAGGTTCGCGCATTATAACGCCCTTTCCGCGTGTGGAGAGCAAAACCGAAGTAGTTCCTAAATCTATTCCTAAATCTCTGCCAAGAATCATATGCTTTCCTAGTTATCCTCCTCGGGCAAGTGATGCGCACACCACATCTGAAGCTCCTGCACGGATTAGCACTCCGGCGCATTCTTCAAGTGTTGAACATGTTGTCACAATGTCGTCAATGAGTAAGACTCGTTTGCCGGCTATAATTTCGGGGTCTGAGGCAATATAAGCACCCTCAATGTTTTCACTGCGCTCTGCTCTGTCTCCAAGTTCTGACTGCGCTCGCACATCCCGATGTTTTTTAAGCGTTTCTACTGCAACATCGTCAAGTTCCAGTGCAGTGGCAAGTGCTAAGAGCATCGCCTGATCGTAGCCGCGTGTGCGCTCGCGCTTACTGCTGAGCGGAACCCATGAGATTATATCGTAGTTTAGTTCGGGGTTTTCACGTATACATTCCGCCATCAATTTTCCGTAGGCTTCTGCATAAAATGATGCTCCTCGAAACTTATATCGCAAAATAGATCTACGCACAACACCAATATAATACAACGGAGAGACACAAAAGTCAAAGTTTTCCCCATTTTGATGCCCAAAATTGTCAGCAAAAGGCAATTCTTCAGTGCACTTGTCACACCAGCCATCGTCATTTTTGCCCAGAACACGCCCGCAAAATACACATTTTGGCGGAAAAAGTATATCAAGAAATGTTCTTATAATTCCCATTTTGCAGTTCTCCTATCCGTCCCCTGCGAGTCTGGCGCGAAGACCGCTGTAGCGCTTGCGGCGTTTGCCGTTTTCTACCATAGTGTGCATTATCTTGGGGTTGCCGACTATTATCAGCAAATTTTTTGCCCTCGTCATTGCGGTGTACAGGACACTTCTTGTCAGGAGCATTGGTGCGGCTGATGTCATCGCCAGTATCACGGCGTGATACTCACTGCCTTGTGATTTATGCACAGTCATCGCAAATGCCGGTTCGAGTTCTTGAAGTTGGTCAAAAATATATGTCACAAGTTTATCTTCATAATCGACAATTACTATTTCCTTATCCGCATCTATATCCTTTATAACTCCGACATCTCCGTTGAAAACGCCTGTACCTGACAATAGTCCGTCATGGCTTTCCCAAAGTATGTCGTAGTTATTTCTTATTTGCATCACTTTGTCGCCGGTTCTGAAAACATGGTCACCTACTTGCTTTTCCCGTTTTACCGGACTTTTGGGGTTTAGAGTTTCGCGTAAAAGTGCGTTTAGAGATGTCGTACCCGAGGCTCTTTTGCGCGTCGGTGAAAGCACCTGTATTTGTGAGGGGTCAATCCCCATATTTTTTGGAAGCCTCTCACCATAAAGCTCTGCAACGGTATTAGCCAGGTCTTCCTCTGTGGTGCGGCGCATGAAGAATAAGTCGGGGTGCTTTTCCGCCAGATCCGGCATAATGCCGTTGTTTACGCTGTGGGCGCACTTTACAATACCGCTGTCTGTTGCTTGTCTGAATATCTCCGTCAGCTTCGCCACCGGTATTACTCCGCTTCTGATCACGTCAGCAAACATATTTCCCGGGCCCACCGACGGCAATTGGTCTGCATCACCCACCATTACGAGCTTTGAGCCTCGCTTCATGGCACTGAGCAGAGAATGCATAAGCAGAATATCTATCATCGAGGACTCATCAACTATTACTGCATCTGCCGTGATAGGGTTGCTTTCGTCGTGGTCAAAGGCAGGTTTTCTGCTTTCATCAAGATTTGCACCGAGCAATCTGTGAATTGTCAAAGCTTCACGCCCTGTCAGTTCCGACAGACGTTTTGCCGCACGACCTGTCGGAGCACAAAGAGCTGTCTTTAGCCCCATAGCATCAAAGAGCATCAAAATCCCCCGCACAGTTGTTGTCTTCCCGGTTCCCGGACCTCCTGTGAGCGCCATCGCTCCTACTGTTTCAGCCATTGCTATGGCTTCGATTTGGAGTTCTGAATATTTAATGGTTTGAGTTTTCTCTACTTTTTTTATTTTTTTCAGCGTTTCGGGATTCGGAGAAAGCGGGTTGTGTTGTTCTTTGCTTTGCTTCATCATATCCAAAAGACGGTTTGCAACTTCGTTTTCTGCCTCAAAAATAGATGTCAAATAGCAACCATCTATGCCCGCTATATACTCTATAACAACATCTCCGTATTCACTTAGTGCCTCAAGTGCTTCGCTTACTATCTCTCCATCTACTCCAATCATTTGACTGACCGCAGGGGTCAGTTTGTCCCTTGGAATAAACGTGTGCCCGTTATCTAAATTGTGTATAAGCGAATATATTATCGCAGATGAAACCCTTTGTGGATTGTCGCTCTCAAAACCCATGTCAATAGCTATAGCATCGGCTTCAAAAAACTCTGCACCATAGGCTTCAGAAGCTATGATATATGGATTTTCTTTCACAGCTTCAAGTGCATCATCGCCATAGTCCTTATACACAGCGGTAGCTATGAGCGGTTTGATATTGTACCTGCTCAGAAAATCAATGAGTCGTCTCAGACCCGCGATACGCCGATAGCTGTCGCCTATTTTGCGTGCGCTTCTCAGTGAGATGCCTTTAACCTCTGTAAGCTTGTCCGGGTCATTTTCTATGATATTCAAAGCCTCTGCACCGAATTTATCTACTATATCACGCGCTTTAGCAGGGCCGATATTTTTAACGGCACCCGAGGCAAGATAGCGAAAGACATCATCTGCACCGCTTGGCGGCTTTATTTCCATGGCTTCAACCTTGAACTGTTCGCCATATTGTGGGTGTGTGATAAACGAGCCTGTCAGCAGTAACCTTTCGCCCTGCGACACACCGGGTAAACTTCCTGCTGCTGTAATCACTCCGTCTATTGTATCAAGGCGAAGCACCGTATAGCCATTTTCCGCATTTGAAAAGACTATGTTGCTGACTACCCCCTCAATCATACTATCCATCACATGGTCTCCGTGTCATATATAATCGTAACAGGACCTGCATTAACGGAGCTTACATCCATCATTGCTCCAAATCTGCCTGTCTCCACCGTAAAACCCTTGCTTTTGCAATTTTCGATAAAATGCTCGTATAACGGGATTGCCGTTTCGGGACGCGCCGCTGATGTAAAACCCGGTCTGCGGCTTTTCAAGTCGGCGTAGAGAGTGAACTGCGAAATGACCAGTATACTTCCCTTTGCCGATTCTAAATCGAGATTCATTTTGCCCGCTTCGTCGGGGAAAACCCGCAGCGTGCATATTTTAGATGCCAATTTTTCTGCATCCTCTTTGGTATCAGTATCTTTGATACCAAGCAGTACCAAAAAGCCAACACCTATCTTACCAACAATCTCTTTATCAATACTGACCGATGCGGTCGATACTCTTGTAACTACTGCTCTCATATTTTCCCTCAATTATTATCAGCGAAAACGGATGCGCTATCCTTCGGTGCGCCTTACATCGGTTACGCCTTGCACGTTCATGATTTTTGCCATTGCCGTGACCAGCTCATCCCTGTTTTTTAGTTCTACCGCTATGGTTATGAGTGTGCCGCCCGTGCTGATAGGTCTGGCATTGAATGATGTCATTCTTATGCTCATTGTGTTAAATACAGATGCTACGTCTACAACCAGACCGGTTCTGTCGTGGACATGTACATCTATTGTAGTAGCGTAAAGGCTCGTGCCTGTGTCTGCCCACGAGACACTTACCCATCTGCCTTTTTCTGAATCTTCGTCCTGTGAAACCGCTTTTATGTAGTTGGGACAATCTTTGCGATGCACAGACACGCCGAAGCCTCTTGTAATAAAGCCGACCAGCGAATCCCCCGGAATTGGAGAACAACAACGCGCAAACTTTACCAAGCAGTTGTCCAGTCCCTCCACAATTACACCCTGCGGGGCTTTTTTTCGCGTTGCCGCTCTGGTAACAACTTCTTGTGCAGGGTCTTCAGCCTGTTTATTTTTCTCTGCGGCTCTTAGTTCTTCACGCACCCTGTTTACAACCTTTTGAGCAGAAATGCCGCCATACCCTATTGCCGCATACATCTCGTCAGTTGAGCCGAAAGAAGTACGTGCCAGAACTTTTTTGAGAATATCTTCTTGCATCGCATCTGCAATGGGAACGTTTGCATGTCGCAGCTCCGATTCAAACGAGAGCTTGCCGTGAATCACGTTCTCTTCACGTTTTTCTTTTTTAAACCATTGACGTATCTTACTTCTTGCTTCGGGGCTTTTTATTATCTCAAGCCAATCGCGGCTGGGACCTTTTGCAGCCTTTGAAGTCAGAACCTTCACTATGTCGCCGTTATCCAAAGTGTGAGAGTATGGTACCATTCGGCCATTTACCATCGCTCCTGTCATTCTGTTTCCGACTTCCGAGTGAATACTATAGGCAAAATCAATAGGTGTTGACCCTGCCGGTAAATTGACTACATCACCTCTCGGGGTGAACACAAAAACCTCATCTGAGAACATATCGACTTTCAGCGACTGCATAAATTCCTGTGCATCGCTGTCTTGTTGTGATTCTAAAAGTTTTCTGACCCAGGCGAACTTTTCTTCATCTGCCTCTTTTTCGCCCTTTCCTTCCTTGTACTTCCAGTGAGCTGCTATACCATATTCCGCAGTTTGATGCATTTCCCATGTGCGTATCTGAACTTCAAAAGGTATTCCCTCACTGCCAATTACATTTGTATGTAGGCTCTGATACCTGTTTGGCTTTGGTGTGCCTATGTAGTCTTTGAAAAAGCCGGGTATTGGTCTATACAGTTCATGTATAAGCCCTAACACGTTGTAACAGTCTGCTATGTCGTCTACAATTATTCTAAAGGCATGTAAATCCATCACTTCTGCCAGTGTTTTGTTTTGCCCGTACATCTTTCTGTAGATGCTGTAGAGATGCTTGACCCGTCCGGTCACTTGAGCAGAAATGCCGTTTTCATTGAGTCTCTCCGTGAGCTTGGTTTTGACAGTTTCCAAAAATGCTTCATCTTCACCGTGGCGAAGTTTTAACCCTTCGGTTATATCGTCACATGCAACAGGGTCGAGAAAATGGATTGATAAATCCTCCAGTTCCCATTTCATTTTCTGCATTCCGAGCCTGTGCGCTATGGGTGCATATATCTCCATGGTCTCCAGTGCTTTTTCGCGTTGCTGCACAGGGTTTACATATTCCAAAGTTCGCAGATTATGGAGTCTGTCGGCAAGTTTTATTAAGATAACCCGTATGTCCTGTGCCATGGCGAACAGCAACTTGCGCAGATTATCCATTTGCTCGTCTTCTGCGCTTGTATATGTGACACGGGTAAGTTTTGTTACACCATCAACAATTGCCGCCACGTCTTTGCCGAATTGTTTTTCGATGTCGTCAATTGTCGCCTCTGTGTCTTCAATACAGTCGTGCAGCAGAGCCGCACAGACCGAGTCCACATCCATCCCTATTTCTACGATTATTTCTGCCGCTGCCAGTGGGTGCGTTACAAACTCGTTTCCATCTTTTCTCAGTTGCGTGCCGTGAGCTTTGCGCGCAAACTCAAATGCTGCACGAATTCGCTCTAAATCCGTACTCGGCATGTGTTCCTTTATGGTCGCCTCGAGATGACGATATTTTTCTTCTACAGCATCGACCATTGCTTTGACCTCATCGGTTAATTGGGGTGGTAGAGATTATAGTGCGGCAGGACGTATATCTTGGAGTTGTAGCTGAACATTTGTTTTTCCGCGAAATTCGTTCACCTGTGGTTCAAAGGCTATGTCCACATCCATTCCCTCTTTTACCCCCAGACTTTCTGCGGGCATTGAAAAGTATATGCAATCCATCTTTTTACCCGCTTTCTCAATTCGTAAGCGAGAGTGCTTTCCGGCACCTATTGATTCTACAGAGATTAACTTCACTCCGGTCATACACAAGCATGGTGCGGGATTTCCGCTGCCAAACGGTTCTAAATCTGAAAGGGCTTCAACATTTGGGAGAATCAGCAGTTTCGGTTTTTCAACTTCAAAATCCAATCTAAGACCGAGTGATGCCCCGCCTTCGACATGCTTCTCATATTCTTTTTTTATGCGGCTTCTAAGCTCCTCTATTTTATCCTCTCTCACCGTAACCCCGGCTGCCATTTCATGCCCCCCAAAACTTTCCAAAATATCTGCGCAAGAGCACAAGGAGCGATAAATGTTAAATGAGCCAAAACTCCGGCACGACCCTCTGCCTATCCCATCTTCTACGCTGATTATAATTGCCGGCAGACGATAACGGTCAGCTAGTTTCGCTGCAACAATGCCTGTGACTCCCTGATACCAGGTACTTTCACACAGTACAATCGGTCCGTCAGGTTTTTTGTCTTGTAACATTGCATTTGCCTGCTCGAATATATCAATTTCTAAATTTCTTCGCTCGGTGTTGAGTTTACACAGCTTCGCAGCAAGTCTCTTTGCTTCATCAGGAGATTTCGTCAACAGCAGGTCAACCGACAGCATAGGTGTACCCATTCTTCCTGCGGCATTTAGTCTCGGCGCAAGCATGAAGCCTATGGTAGATGTAGTCACAGTTGAAATATCACCGCCTGCCTCAATCAGCAATTGGTTGAGCCCCGGTCGTGTGTTTTTCCCGAGAACGTTTAGGCCGCGCTTTATTAGGTCACGGTTTTCCCCTGTCACTTGCATAACATCGGCTACGGTTCCGACAGCGACCAACTCACAATATTTGTCCAGAATTTCATCTGAAAGATAATCCTTTTCGAGCGCACAAACAAGTTTGAATGCAACTCCGACACCGGCAAGAGACTTGAAAGGATAATTACAGTCCGGGCGCTTAGGGTCAACAACCGCATCCGCGTTGGGAAGTTCTTCCCTACACTCGTGATGGTCTGTAATGACAAGCCCCAGCCCGAGTTTCTTTGCATATTCTGCTTCTTCAAAGGCTGTGATTCCGCAGTCTACCGTCACAACGAGCCCGATGTCTTGTGATTTTAGTTCTTCAAGTGCTGCGCAGTTGAGTCCGTAGCCTTCCTCTGAACGCCCGGGAATATATATCTCAAAATCTGCGCCCTTTGACTTTAGCCAAAGTGCGAGAATAACGCTTGCTGTCATGCCGTCTACGTCATAGTCTCCGTATATCGCTATGCGTTCTTTGTTTTTAAGTGCTTTGTCAATCCTTGCCACCGCTTTGTCCATATCTGCCATGAGATACGGATCGTGAAACTGCACAGGCGCCATACCTATAACTGCTTGCACATCACTTATATCTGTTATTCCTCTCGATGCAAGAAGCACCGATACAAGTGGATTAACGCCATTTTCGCATAGTGTAACCGCTACCTCCCTTTCAAAGCCGCCAACATCCCAATGCGTATATTTCATGACGGTCCACGTATATCTGATATGGTCTGCTTCGGATTTGTGTCTACCAGATCCTCTCCCACTCTATAGACGTCCCCTGCTCCAACGGTGAGAACTATGTCTCCGCTTCTTGCTATGGACTTTATTTCACGTATTAGGTTCGGAAAATCAGATATGCATCTTGCGCCTTTGACTTTGGCGGCAAGGTCGCTCGATGATATATTTACGTCATTATTTTCTCTGGCTGCATAAATTTCAGTAAGAAATACTACATCCGGTCTTTTTAGTTCTTCAACAAAATCTGAGAATAATGCTTTTGTTCTTGAAAATGTGTGGGGCTGAAACGCAAGTATCACTCGCTTGTATGTGTCGATTGTGGCTACTGCATCAAGCAGTGCTGCCAGTTCTCCCGGGTGGTGCGCATAATCATCATATATGTCTGCCCCGTTGTAGTTGCCCTTGTATTCAAATCTTCTGCCAACACCCGTGTAACCATACAGCCCTTTTTCTATTATCTCGGGTGATATGCCGATTTTTATGCAAGCTGCTGCTGCTGCAAGAGCATTTTTGAGATTGTGTGCCCCCGGTATTTGAAGTTTTATTTTGCATATCTGCTTGTCGTTGTAAATTACGTCAAGCGACGGAGTTCTGCCGGAGGTTACTACATTTACTCCGCGGACTATTGTTTTTGAAAGATTGTCTGCGGTTTTTTCTTCAAAGCCAAATGTTATGAGCTCCCGATTTAGCGGGCGTAGTGCTTCCATCGTATTTTTATCGTCACCGTTGCAGATTATGTGTCCGCCGTCCGGCACGAGTGATACAAACTTTGAAAATGATTTTTTTATTCCATCTAAACTTCCGAAGAAATCCAAATGATCTGCGTCGATATTCAGCACCACTGCAACTGTCGGATGGAAGTTGTGGAATGAATTATAGTATTCGCACGACTCAAGTACGATTATGTCGCCCTTTCCGACATGGCACCCCGACTTGATAACAGGCAGTGTACCACCTATCATTATGGTTGGGTCAACTTCTGCGGCGAGCAGTATGTGCGAAACCATAGACGTGGTCGTTGTTTTTCCGTGTGTTCCGGAAATGCAGATTGCTTCTCTGTATCCACGCATTATGTGACCCCAGACCTCTGCTCGCTCAAACACCGGAATATTCCGCTCACGGGCTGCTTTTATCTCTGCATTGTCCTCACGGGCTGCGGCGGTACGTATGATGCAATCAGCACCACCAATATTTTCTGCAAAATGGCCTATGGTGATTTTTATTCCTTGTTTGCGCAGATTGTTAATCGCGGCATTTTCGCTTATGTCCGAGCCGGTCACTTCAATCCCCGCACCGTGCAGTATTTCTGCCAACGGAGACATTGACACACCGCCAACGCCTACCATGTGACACCCTCTTGCTTCTTTTAGGTATCGTCCAAATTCTTCAGAACTCATAATTCCCCTATGGCACCTCTAAATATTACTAGAGTGCTTTTGAATTTATAGTGTATGATTATACTATATCCTGTGTACATTTTACAATAGTTTTTTTCGTTAGCCGATTATATCACAGGGGTTGTGAAATTTCTCATAATATGTTATTCTCTTGTGGAAGTATATGTAAAGGATATCTTTCTCGATGAATGTTAATGCTCCTTGGCTTAGCTCCTATGGTGATGTGCCGCATAATCTTGACTACCCTGACGGTTCTATTGTAAAGCAAGTTTTTATTGCCGGTGAGAAATTACCAGATGTCGCAGCTTATGACTTTTTCGGTTGCAAAAAGTCCTATCGTGACTTTATGGAGGATGTTCGCCTTTGCGCAAGAGGTCTTTTGGCAATTGGTTTGAAGCAGGGTGACAGGTTCACCATTTGTATGCCAAACTCTCCGCAGGCCGTTACGATGCTCTACGCACTCAACCTCATAGGTGCTGTTGCAAGCATGGTACACCCACTATCTGCCGAGGAAGAGCTTATCAGATTTATCAGCGATAGTGAAAGTGTTGCTGTTTTGACACTTGACCAGTTTTCATCCAAGCTGGTTGATTTGCTGCCCAGAACTAAAGCACGCAAATTGGTGTTGACCGGTGCGGACGATAGCCTTTACGGCATAACAAAATTGGGTTATAAACTAACCAAAGGACGAAAAATCCCAAAGCTTCCCACGGGCGGCAACATCTTACGGTATACCGATTTGCTCCTAAAAGGCGAGAGTTATAACGAACCATATGATGCTGGCGTAAATGCTGATGATGTCGCCGCTATCCTTTACAGCGGAGGGACTTCCGGAACTTCTAAAGGTGTTCTTTTGACTAATCGTAACATCAACGCTCTTGCCATGCAGACTGTAGCTGCCGGCGACTGTGTTGAAGCCGACAAAACCATGGTAGCAATTATTCCTTTGTTCCACGGGTTCGGACTCGGTGTGTGTATTCACACTACCTTGATTTCAAGCGCAACCATCTTGCTTGTTCCGCAATTCTCTTTAAAGGCTTATGCAAAACTTCTGGAAAAGCGCAGACCACACTACATTGCGGGCGTTCCCACATTATTTGAGGCTCTGCTCAGATTAAAAGGCATAGATAATCTCGATATGTCGCAGATGAAAGGCATTTTTTCCGGCGGCGACTCTCTCTCAATTGAGCTAAAGCGCAAGGTTGATGCTTTTCTTAAAAAGCACGGCTCTAAAGAACAGGTGCGCGAGGGATATGGTTTGACCGAATGTGTTTCTGCAAGCTGTCTGACTCCGCGGAAATTTCACAAGGAAGGCAGTATTGGGATTCCCTACCCCGATATGTTCTACAAGATTGTCCGCCCCGGCACAATCGAGGCTTTGCCGTACGGTGAGGAAGGTGAGATTGTTATTTCAGGTCCCACTGTTATGAAAGGCTATAACAACAATCCTGACGAGACAGCTAAGGCTCTTCAAACGCACGATGATGGGCGCGTTTGGCTTCATACGGGCGACCTCGGCTATATGGATGAGGAAGGCTTTGTGTACTTCCGTCAGCGCATTAAGAGAATGATTGTTACAGGAGGGTATAATGTCTATCCTACACAGCTTGAAAACGCCATTGAGGCGCATGAGAAAGTTTTGATAAGCTGTGTTATTGGTTTGCCTGATACATTCAAGGGACAGCGCATCAAGGCATTTATTGTTCTCCGTGACGGCGAAAAACCAACCGAAGCGGTCAAAACATCAATTTTAGAGCATTGCAAGAAAAATATTTCAAAATACGCAATTCCCTCAGAGATTGAATATAGAGATGAGCTTCCAAAAACTCTGGTCGGCAAAGTCGCATACCTAAAGCTGGAGGAAGAAGAGCAACTTAAAGCCGCAGGGTGAAATTTTGTTTTCCGGTGCCGATCAGTTTAAGGAGAGACTTTTTATGATTCCCGATAGTTCATGGTTTGAAAATTTAGAAAAAAAAATACCGCGTGGCAAGGTTCGCACGAGATTTGCACCAAGTCCGACAGGATTTATGCATGTTGGTGGTCTGCGCACGGCTCTTTATGCCTACCTCATTGCAAAGAAAAGTGGCGGTACTTTTATCTTGCGTGTTGAAGATACTGATATGGCAAGATATGTTGATGGGGCTGTTGATGTCATCTACAGCACTTTGAAGGATTCCGGACTAAATTACGATGAAGGCCCCGATGTTGGCGGGCCTGTTGCGCCATACACACAAAGTGCGCGGCGAGAGCTTTACAGCCCTTACGCCCATCTGCTCTGCGAGAAAGGTGCTGCTTATTATTGCTTTTGCTCTAAATCAGACTTCGATGATGACTCCGAAGGCGGCGATTCCCATGCAAAAGAAATAGAAGACGACCCTTGCCGTGACTTAGATTATTCTGCTTCTGCTGCTCGTGCAGAGTCAGGAGAACCGTTTGTTGTTCGCATGAAAGCTCCGCGTGAGGGTGATACTACTGTTTCCGACATGGTTTTTGGTGAGATAACAACGCCAAACAAAATTCTGGACGATATGGTCTTACTCAAGCGAGACGGTATGCCCACCTATAACTTCGCCAATGTCGTTGACGACCATCTTATGGGTATCACCCATGTTTTGAGAGGCAGCGAATATATCAGCTCTGCGGCAAAGTATAACCTGCTCTACGAAGCCTTGGGATGGGAGATTCCGTCTTATATCACAGTTTCACTGATTATGCGCGATGCGCAACACAAATTTTCTAAACGTCACGGCGACCCAACCTTCGATGATCTGCTCACCCAAGGTTATTTGACCGATGCGGTCATTAACTATATCGCTCTGCTCGGCTGGAGTCCGGGTGGTGAGCGTGAGATATTTTCACTCTCAGAACTCTGCAATATTTTTGATATCAGCGGCATCTCCAAGTCTCCTGCTATTTTTGACACGCAAAAGCTCAATCATTTCAACAGTGAGTATATTAAAGCACTGAGCCTAGATAAATTTTCTGAGCTCGCCGAGCCTTATATCCGTCAGGCTGTGAAAAATGAGAATATTTCAGTTTCAGATATATCTAAGATTCTTCAGCCTCGTTTGGAAAAACTTAGTGATATTCCTGAGAAAATCGATTTTTTTGACACTATTTCTGATTTCGATACAGAGCTTTTTGTACATAAAAAATCCAAGACAGACAGAGATATTTCGCGCGATATGCTCAGAGCGGCGAAAAAGAGCATCGCGGAGCTTGAGAGTTGGTCAAACGAGACTGTTCACGAAACTCTCATCTCGCTTGCTGAAAGCTTGGGCGTAAAAAATGCCACGCTCATGTGGCCTTTACGGATTGCACTTGCAGGGCGACCTGTAACACCCGGCGGTGCTGTTGAAATTTGCTGTATTTTGGGGCAACGTGAATCCCTGCATCGTATAGATTTGGCTCTTTTGAAGTTGGAGGAAAGCTGATGGGTACTTTGCCTAAAAATTTACTCCTTGCTTTGACATTAGTTTGCGTGATTGCTCTTGTGGCGTTTTTCATTCAACTAATCGTCATAAACACCGGTGTAGACCCGGATGAGCCTCCGACTACTATTTCAGGTACACAAGACGAGGACGATTTAGTAAGCGGCGAGCCCGATTCGACCGAGACTCCTACTCCGTTTGGGCCTCCTATTGAGTTGGTTGGCACAAGGCGCGAGCTTTCGGTCTATGGAAATAGGAATCTTATTATCTATGCCGAGGACGGTCGGTTTGATTTTAGCGAGAGTGAATCTACTTGGAGGTTTGAATTCACAGGTCTTGGCACGGCATCACTCGAGATAAACCTAATGATTATCTCCGAGCAAGGTCTTGAGGCAGATGCTTTTTCGTTTCTCAGAAGTTACACCGGAGGTTTAGATGTGGAAGCCGGTGGAGAGGTTCAAATTCAAAACTCCGCTATGCGCGGTTATTATGTTACCGCACATAGCGAGCAAATGATTTATGAAGCGTGGTTTTATGACTTGCAAACCGATAACCGTGCTTTGGCGTTTGTAATATACTACGGGATAGAACTGCAAAGGGATGCACTTTTCAGGGTGTTGGGTTCCATGAGCATTACTCACGTACAAGAGAGTGCTCCCGATACCGAAAACGACAACGAACCCGACGATGAAGACGGCGAAGAATAGACTCTAGCCTGTGTTGCGAAGACCTGCTACTATTCCGTTTATTGTGAGCAAGAGTTGCGTGAGTAATTCTTGTTCTTCTTTTTCGCTGATTTCACCGTTTCCGTATAGCGCACGCAAGAGATCCACTTGAAGCAGGTTAAGCGGGTCGATGTGCGGGGTGCGGTGCAGTGCCGATTCTCTGTCAAGCGGGAAATTTGCCAAAAGCTCATCATCTTCGGAGATGCAGAGTGCTATTTCTTTTGTTGTTTTATACTCTTTTTCAATAATTCCGAAAATTCGCCGCGCCGCATCTTGATTTTTTGCGAGTGGTATATATGCCTTTGCAATTTGCATATCTGCTTTCATCAAAGCTGCATGGAGATTATTTATCATTGCCGTAAACAACGGCCACTGCTTATACATTTTGCGCATGATTTCAAGATTACCTTCTTTGGCATCTGCAAAAGTTTTAAGACCTGTGCCTGCCGCATACCATCCGGGTAGCAGTTGGCGGTTTTGCATCCAGCCAAACACCCACGGAATAGCGCGAAGACTGAAGAAGCTTGGGTTAGCCACTCTATGCATCGGGCGAGAACCAATATTTAAGTTCACAAAATTCTTCAGCGGCGAGACGTCGTTATAGTATGCAAACAGGTCTTCGTCTTCAAAAATCAGTGAGCGATACTTGGCAAATGCAGTCTCTGATATTTTCTCAAGTGACTCAATGAAGCAGGGGTCAAGCCCGGCAGAGCCATCATCCTTAGAGGCTTTCAGCGTGACCGCAACGGTTTCGAGCAAGGTTGATGCTGCTTGCTCCAGATTTCTGTAGCCAATCTCTGAGAGCAGGTATCGTGTCGAAAGCACTTCGCCTTGCTCTGTAACCTTAAATCCGTTTACAGCAGTTTGCGGCGGTTGAGACACTATGCTGCGGTTTAACTCGCCGCCACCGCGGCCGAGAGACCCGCCGCGACCATGGAAGAATTCAACATGAATTCCATATTCCTCAGCAAGTTCGTTTATTTCAAGCTGGGCTTTGTATATTTTCCAATTGGCCGTCAATGTGCCTCCGTCTTTGCTTCCGTCGGAATAGCCCACCATTATCTCCTGATAATCACCCAATAGTTTAAGGTGATGCCTGTAAATAGGTACTTCAAACATATTTCTCATTGTTGCTTTACAAGTCATCAGGTCTTCAATTGTTTCAAACAGTGGTGCGATTTTAAGTGTCGTTGTGACATGGCCGTCCGGATGTAAATAATATAGCCCCACTTCCTTTGCAAAAACCAAGACTTCCAGTATGTCGCTCGGTGCTTTTGACATACTTATGATGTAAGTCGGTATGGATGCTGCTCCAAATTCCTCGTGAGCACGTTTTATGGTTTGGAAAGTGGCAATTATTTCATTCGTTTTATCTGAATAACTTTCTCCGCGTAAAAGCAGTGGGCGTGGGTCAGACAGCACCTGAATAAGCGCAAGCTGCTTTTCCTCCTCAGACAATTTGGCATACTCTTTGGCTACATTGACCTTCTCAAGTATTTCGTCCATAGCCGCTTCGTGCTCGCCGCTATGGTTACGCGCCTCAAGGGAAGCCAAGTGGAAACCAAACAATTCAACCTGCCGTATAGTTGTGTTGATACGCCTGAGCTCGTCCTGTGAAGGAAGGTGATTTTTTAAACTCAGCCGGATTATTTTCAGTTCAGACAATAGTTCGTCAGGGTTTTTGTAAGCTACGTCTGATATGCCTGCTTGTGTTAATCTGAAACGCATCATAGTTAGGGCGCGGCGATACATCTCTGTATCTACCGGCCATTTTTGGTCATCTGTCAGGTACTTATCTTCTTTAGCATCGATTAGCTTAATCAGTTCATTTGTCACATGAATTCTGGTTGTACAATAACTGTAGCGATTTATTAAATAATCAAATGCTTCCAAATATTTTTTAGTAATCAACTCTCGCTGAAGTTGCAAGGTTTTCCACGTTATGTCGTGCGTGACAAAAGGATTTCCGTCACGGTCGCCTCCAATCCACGAACCAAAACGCAGAAAATTGGGGATTATCCACTTTTCATTTGGGAAATGCTTTGAAAGGCTAATTCGCATATTGCGGTGAACCTCCGGCAATATGTCAAAAAAAGTGTGGTCAAAGTAGTAGAGTCCACCCTTCACTTCATCCAAAACACCCGGCTTTTGGCTTGAAAGCTCGTTCGATTGCCATAAAATTGCCACTTCATTCAAAATGTTTTCTTTCACAAATTGAATTTCTTTTTCTGTTAAGAAAGGATTGTCAAGCTCACGCAATCTGAGGCTGAGTCTTTTCTTTATATCCAAAATTGTGCGCTTTGTCGCCTCGGTCGGGTGGGCTGTGACAATGAGCCGCATCGACAGATGGGAAATAGCCTCTTTGATTTCTTCTGCATTAAATCCGGCTTCTTTTAGCTTTACTACAGCATTTTCTATGGAATAAGGCTGGTCTGTTTTAGTGTTTTCCAGCTCGAATCTGATGTTTATTCTAATGCGATTGTTTTGTTCCGCAACGTCAACCAAAACCAGAAATGTTGAAAATGCGCGAATAACATCTTGCCGCTCACTTAAACCAAGCGAGGCAATTTCTGCTTTTATGCAGGTCTCAGCTTCACCGCGTTCATCATCCGTACGCCATGCTTTTGCGAGTGCTCTGATTCTTTTTACCTTGTCTACAAGTTTTTGCCCGCCATGTGTATATAGTATTTCTTCAAGCATACTATCAAGAAGTTCAATATCACGGTTGAATAATGCTATTTCGTTTATATCTTGTCCCATTACCCTTGTCGCAGTCAACTTTTGTGCTGCTTTCCTTTCAAATTTACTAAAATCCCAAGTTTAAGCCACCTGTCAGTTTTGACATTGAATCATTCATACTTGTCTCTGCTTTTCGCATGGCTTCATTCACTGCCGCAACTATCAGGTCTTGCAACATTTCGACATCTTCGGGGTCAACAGCATCGGGTTCGATTACCAAACTTTGCAACTCACGCTTTCCGTTGACCTTTGCGGTCACTGCGCCTCCCCCTGACTGTGCAGTGTACTCCTTTTCCTCCATTTCCCCCTGCATTTTAAGCAGGTCTTCTTGCATTTTTTGAGCTTGTTTAATCATGTTCATGTTCATGCCGCCCATTTGTCCGCCGCGGAAACCGCCTTTGTTCTTACCCAATATTTCTCATCTCCTTACTCGTTTATTCAAAATCTACTACTCCGAAAGCACTAAGGCTTTCGAGTTTGCTGCGCCCATTTGATTTTATTTCAATCGGCCCTGTTTCTATGTTTACATGTAAAGTTTTCCCAAGTGCTTTGTTTGCCGCTTCCTTGAGTGTGTCTATGTATTCTGCTTCTATCATGCTTGCAGTGAAAGGCTCTGATGCTGTGACTATCAGTTTACCGTTATCTTCTTTTATTGATACCTTTGTGCTGTCGCTGAGAAGTGCGCGCACAGACGGTTCGGTTATTTCTTTTAGGATGATTTCGGTTATGTCTGTGCCGGTTTTTTGGGGTGATGGTTCGGGTGCGGGTGGTGTTTTTTCAGGTTCGACAGATGGTGTTTTGCGCTTAGGTGCTTCAGTTTCTGCGGGTGGTGTTTTACGCTGGGGTGGCTCAGGCTTCGTGGAAAGTTGACCGTCAGGGGCGGTCGCCCCCATGATTATTTTTATCAGGCACATTTCTACGGCAAGTTTCGGGTTTCCGGCACGTGATAGCCCGAATAATGCATCTTTCATAATTTCCAGACTCAGAAGCAACTTCTCCGAACTGAAATTCTTTGATAACTTTGCCAAATCCGAGCTCGCTATGCCACTACTCAGCAGAACTGTTTCGGGTGTCAATTTATATATAAGAATATCTCGCATCAGAGCTGTCAATTCGCTTAGTAATGCTGCCATGTCTTTTCCGCCGCTGTACAGCTCATCCAATATTTTAAGTGCGGTTCCTATGTCGCGGTCTATTACTACTTCCGCCATTTGTACGAGTTTTTGCTGCCCGGCAAGTCCCAGTGTATCCTCAACATAGTGCAGGTCTATCGGCTTATCTGATGCGCACTGGTCAAGCAGGGATACCGCATCGCGCATTGAGCCGTCAGCCAGTGATGCAAGTTTTTCCAGCGCTTCGTCGTCCGGTTTTAGTCCCTCGCTCGATGCTATACTGCTTAGACGGCTTATTATTGACTCGCTTGACAGTCTGCGAAATGAGTACTTTTGGCAACGCGACTGTATAGTTTCGGGCACTTTGTGAAGCTCTGTAGTTGCAAGGATAAATAATATATGTTCAGGCGGTTCTTCCAATATTTTCAGCAGTGCGTTAAACGCTGCTGTTGAGAGCATATGCACTTCATCGACTATATAGACACGTTTTCTCACGGCTGCCGGGGAATATATAGCTTCGTCCCTCAGAGCCCGTACGTTATCTACACTATTATTTGAAGCTGCATCCAGTTCAAGCACATCAAGTATGCTTCCATTTTCTATGCCCACACAGGCAGTACATTTGTTGCAAGGGTTTCCGTCCTCGGGTTTTTCGCAGTTGACCGCTCGGGACAATATTTTTGCACACGTGGTTTTTCCCGTTCCGCGTGTTCCGACAAACAAATAGGCGTGGGAGAGTCTGTCTGTTTCGATTTGACGGCGCAATGTTTCGGTGATGTGCTCTTGTCCTGTCACATCACTGAATTTTCCGGGTCTGTATTTGCGATATAGTGCCCTATACATAGTCCATCCTCCTATGCCGACGAAAGGTCGCACACCGATCCTTGAAAGTGTAATATGCCCGCTTTCTTGACAGCCGGCTCGAAGCCGGCTCCCTTGCGGCACACGTAAAACCTCGCTTAATGCTGCTCGGTTCCCCGCCTGACATGGTTCACGAATTTACGTTGCGCAAGACCGACCCGTCAACACTGCTTATCAAGGGCTGACAACACATTAAAAGTCCGAATATCGGAATTCATTCCTGCTGTAGCGGTTTGCAGGTTACAGGGCACCGCTATCTCCCCAACTAGTGCGACCTTTCCTCGGCATCGCAAAAATAGCCTGCTAATCCTATCATAAAACAGGCTGTAAGTAAAGACAGAAATTGTGGAGAGGTCTCCCGCCGCCGGAGCGGCGGGAGGTGATACAGTTGTATAGGAAGCCTGCGAGGCGATATATCCTATCCAACGTATTTGCTATTTTTAAGAGAATCTCCATCTGTCAGCAGTTTGTAATCTGTTTCCAGTGTCGGTGCTGACGGCAGAGTCCGTAGGCTGTTGTCCGAATTTCTGAGTTTGAAGTTTTCTACAAGATCTTCAAGTATGTTTGCCTGTCCGCTCATTTGTTGACTTGCCGCTGCACTCTGCTCTGCCGTGGCGCTGTTTTGTTGTACAACCTGTGCCACTTGGTCGATTCCCTGATTTATTTGCGCGATGCCTTCGCTCTGCTCATCTGAAGACCTCGCTATATCGGAAACAAGTTTTGTGCTCTCATTGATTCCGCTGACAATCTTATTCAAACTTCCTGCTGTTTCTTCGGCGATTTTTGAGCCGAGTTCAGCTTTTTCCATAGAGTTTTGAATCATGTTGCCTGTTTCCTTGGCTGCCTCCGCGCTCTTCGCAGCGAGATTGCGAACTTCTTCAGCCACCACGGCAAAACCCTTACCATGCTGCCCTGCTCTCGCTGCTTCGACCGCCGCATTGAGTGCGAGGATGTTCGTCTGAAAGGCGATGTCATCTATAACTTTGATTACTTTGCTGATATTTTGGCTGGCATCGCTGATTTCATTAACGGCTGATACCATGTTATCCATCTGGTGACTGCCTTTTTCGGCACTGTCCATTATTTCTTCGGCAAGATTTGCGGCGCGCTCTGCCATCTGCGCATTGCTTTTTGTTTTTACTGCGATTTCGGATATTGAAGATGATAGCTGCTGTACTGATGCCGCTTGCTCTGTTGAACCTTGTGCCAAAGTTTGTGCGCCGTCTGCAATTTGTTTTGAACCTGCGGAGACTTGGCTTGAAGCATTGTTTATTTCGCCAAACATAGTGTTGAGGTTGTCAAGCATTGAGTTTAATTCTTTGCCTATTGTGTCTTTGTCCGATACCATATTTGCAGTATGGGACAAATCGCCCCCTGCAATAATCCTAAGTTCTTCTGCTACGCTGACCAGCTCAAACACGAAATCGCCCGTATACTTAATTGTCTCGCCTATTTCATCTTTTACTTTGCCAAGCATTTCTATTTTTTTGCGGTCTTCATCGCTTAACATTATTTCACCTGTTTGCGCTGCATTTTTCATCCATGCAGATAGCACAGTCAACGGTTTACTGATAAGTCTTGATATATATATTGCAAGAAATGCAGCGACTGCGATTGCGATGCTGAGAACTATTATGATTACCGTTAAGAGATTTGAACTCGTGACTACATTGCTCTGCTCAAGGCTTTCTGACTGGCTGATACGCACCTCAAGAATTGTATCCATGTTGGCTGTTATTTGATTAGCCGCTTCTGTTGTTTCTTCCATTATTTCCATCAATGCATCTGTAGAAAGCCCTTCACGTGCACCCGCAGTTACTGCTTCTATACCCGGTTTAAACACTGTCCTGAAAAGGTCGTAAATTTCGTTTGCCATACGGATTCCTTCGGCAGTTGTCATAAGAGGTCTAAAATTCTCAAAGTAGTAAAGAAATTGCTGTTCCCTGGCAAGATAATCTTCTGCATAGCTATTTACAAGCACCAACTCTCCCGTACTTATCGCTATGTTGCGAGATTGCACCCTCATGCGTTGAAAGTATTCGCGGGCATAACTCATATCTACAATCGGAATCAATTGGTCTTTGTAGAGTTCTGTGCTACCTGCTGCAATTTGTTGCATACCGATGATTCCAATTGCTCCTACCGTTGCGGTCAGCATTATCACAACCAGAAAGCTGATTATCAGCTTTTTTGCAACCTTTAGATTTTTCATCATAAAATCCTTTCTTGGGCATTGTTAACCCCTACTGCGGCTTATTCTGCTTGCTTTTTAGCCGAAAAAACCGATAATCTTGATGCTAAATCAAATTATCGGCTGCGTTGTCTGGCTCCGCATCAATGCGTCCGGCTCTTTGACAATTGACATATTCATATTTTCCACGTTAATTATTGTTTCATGCTTGCATTTCGGACAATATAGTGCAAAATTTACCAGCACCGTGTCTGACCGCACTCTTATTCTTGTCTTGCTTGTGCAAATAGGACAAAGAAGCCAACATTCATTTTCATTGTCCACTTGCACCACTCCCCCTCAGTTTTTCGCTTTGCCCGCATGTCTTCAATTCGTGAAAAAGTTTGTGATGCGTATTATGAGCCTTTATTTTGTTTCCCGCTACACCCTATAGGGTGAAAATTTAGCTTAAAAAACATAAAAATCTCATCAAATTCGGTGCTAAATTTGATGAGATTTGCTTGTTGTTGTTGAATTTTTCAGATTTTTTGCTGATACATTTACATTTTAGGTCTTGTAGTGGTAATGCGCTCCTTCTCCGCTCAGTCTACCAGTTTGCGCTCGAAAGCTATGCGTACTGCATCTAGGTTGTTGCTTGCATCCAGCTTCGTGTATAGAGAACTGAGGATTTTTTTTACTGTATTGATTGAGAGACATCTGTATACTGCTATTTCGTCGCGAGAAAGCCCCTTGCACATATCACTGAGAACCTCTCTTTCTCTTTCTGAGAGGGAAATTTCTTCCTCAATTTTATTTTCACGCTTGAACGCCTTTTCTATCACTGCTGTGTTTTTCGCATATATCAAGGCTTTACGCTCCATCGCACTTAGCCATTTCTCGGGAATTACGCTGCTTTTACATTCATTGACCGCTGCGATTATTGGGGTTATGTGTTTACCCATCTCTATAAACGGCATTTCAAAAACACCCTTGTAAGACAATTTGTATGCTGTTTCAAAACTTTTCACCGCTGCTTTCGGGTCACCTGTTCTCGCCTGTGCCACCGCCAAAAGAATTGAAAAAATGAGTTCTGAAAACAAGAAGCGTTCATGCGGCAATCTCGGATACGAGTTACAAAGTGTTGTAAGTGCCCGTGTATATTTTCTGCACGCTATAAAGTATCTTACACTGACTATCAGTTCTCTCATAGGAACTCTGAAATCTGCGGATTCGTCCTTATCAAACTCTGAAAATATCCAAGATGCTGTCCTCTCCGGAACTCCTATGTGTATATAAAACGAGCCTGTGATGAGGTCGTAAAGCAGTTGTCTGTTGAACTTGCCTATGTTTTCCATGCATCCGTATATTTGCTGAAGGATTTCTTTTGCCAAAGCGTAATCGCCCAGGTGCATAGCAATGCGAAGCATATATTGGCTGAGCATCATCTCGATACCGTGCTGTGCATTATCCTTAGCTTTCATCACCCCGCGAAGTGCGCTGTGCATTGCCTCGTCCAGCTCATTTCTAAAAAATGCTATCTCGCACGCCGTCCACTCTTCATAACCATGAAATTTGTTATCAGAAAGCTTTTTTACATGTATGGCAAGTTCTTTTGAACTCTCGGAAAACTTAGCGAAATCTTCCTCTTTCGCGCCTTCCCCAACAAGACATGCAAAAGAGCGAACATCGGGGAGCGAAAAAATCCCTTGCCTTTGCACTACCGCACCCGACAGGTCACTAAGCGTAGCCGACTTAACCAAATACATTGCTGTCTTATACTCGTGCGTAGTAATGCAGGTGTATTTACTTATGTGAGCCATAGCATTATATGCATTTACCAGAATTTCTTCCTTACATGGCAGGTCTGATTGCTCCCACTCGTTTATGACCGCTTCGGTTAATTTTTCTGCTTGCTTGAACTCCCGCATCCCTATTAGTAAAAATGGTATTGTGAGTGCTTTTAATTTTGCGAGTTCCAAGTTTTCTTTTTCATCACCGCTATACTCCGCTTTTTCTATTAACTCCAAAAAATATTTATATGTGTCGTGCGGAAACTTGCCGGGGTATGTGCGGAGAATTTCAAAAATCTGATTATAGTCGTGCGCTGTGGCGCAGTATTTCACCGCACTTGTAAAAAATCCGTTTGTATGACACCACTCCGCTGCTATTTTGTATGTGTAGTGCTTTTCTTTTTTCGTCAGTAATTTTTGCTTTCCTTTGAGAAAACTCAAATACAGCGGATGGATTATATAGTTGTTGCAAAAACTGTCATAGCTGACAAATGATGCCAGTTCCGGCATATATTTATCTGCCATCGCATCATCAAATATTTCGTGCAACAGCGGAGGTGGCAGGTCGGCTACGAGCGAAAGTTTTACCAGTATTTTTTTTATGCTTTTTGGAAATGCACTCCATGCTTCACTCTCAAACAGTTTGTTGATATTTTGTGTTGTAAGCCTCAGCGCAGTACCTAAGTTTGTTTGCGAGTTTCTCATTGCAAGAGACAGCAAATTAATTGCCAGCGGCCAGCCTTTTGTGCTTTCAGCAATTTTCTCTGCACTAACTGACGTGCAGGGTATTTTTTGCTGCTCGAAAAAGCCCTTTACCTCATCTTCTGTAAAGCGCAAATCATCCTGTGTTATCATTGCTACGCTTCCCCTTGAAAGCATACTTATGGTGTTTATATCCGGTTCTGCTCTGGAAATAATGATTACGCAGGCTCCGGGCACACGAAGGTTAGCACATCGCTGTGCAAAAGTGAGCGCCTTTTTTGAGTTTATCAGATGAAAGTCGTCGAGAACCAGAAATGTTTTACGCGAACTATGTTCTCCGCGTTTAATTATATCCGAAAATTGCTTGAAACGGGCGAGTGTTTCAGGAAAACCCAGCTCCTGCAACTCATCTGCCAGTTCCGGATTGTCTGTCGCTACCGAACGAGTGAAGTTTTCCCAATAGTGTGAACCGATGTTGTCGCTTTCTGTGAGTTGAAGCCAGCGCACTACTGCTTCCTTTTGCTGATATATATAGTCTTGTACGGCTGTTGTTTTCCCGTATCCTGCTCCCGCTATGACATATACAAGTTTGCATCCCGATGCGCTGTCGAATATTCCATCAACTCTCGGGCGCGCAATGAGGTACTTTCTCAAAGGTGAAGTACTGATAGCAATATCTGACGGGCTTTTCATCATCGGACCCTCCCTCGTGATGCTATTACTTCTGCAATATTTGTATAGTTATTTTAAAATTCGACTATATTTTGCCTGATAATGTCCATCAAAGCATCAGTATCGAACGGTTTACACAAGTGAGCGTTCATTCCAACTGCAAAACACTTGTCTATATCCTCCTGAAAAACATTTGCCGTCATTGCTATAATCGGGATTTTTTTAGCCGTGGGAAACTCCAGTTCACGAATACGTCGCGTTGCCTCAAAACCATCCATGACAGGCATAAGCACATCCATAAAAATGAAATCATACTTATCGGGCGATTTCATAAACATTTCCAAAGCAATGGCACCGTTTTCTGCCCATTCTACCGTCGCAGGGGTCGATTCCAGATGCATAATGAAAACTCTCCTGTTTGTCTCAACATCTTCCACGAGCAGAATATGTTTGCCGGATAAATCTAATTTTTGTTCACTGCCTGACGATTTTTCAACAAATTTACCCCCGGTGTCTTTCACATATACTGCTTCTTGAGGCAACTCAGCGTTAATAGTAAAGCTGAAAGTCGCTCCTTCTCCCGGTGTTGATTCCACCCATATGTTTCCATCCATTAACTCTACTATGTGCTTGCAGATATTTAGCCCCAGCCCTGTTCCGGCGTATTCGTGCGATGCGGCGTTCTCTACTTGGAAAAAAGGCTCAAATATTCTTGAATGTTTATCCGGGCTGATTCCGAATCCCTGGTCAATTATATCAAACTTTAATATGCAATTGTTTGAATTTTGGGATGTTACCTGTACTATAAGCTTGATTTCTTTATTATCAGGAGAACATTTCATGGCATTTGATACTAAATTGGACAGCACTTGGGTGAGGCGTTGCTCATCACCAAGCAAAACATCCGGTATTTCTTCGCCCACATCGATTGAGAGTGATTGCTTTTTTTCTTCCAACTGAAAATGACTGATTGTCAGAACTTTTTCAAGGGCGCGCTTAAGGCTGAAAGGCTGGTGTAGCAAATGAAGCTTACCCGCTTCTATTTTTGACATATCCAGCACATCATTGATTATTCCCATCATAAACTTTGATGCATCTTCAATTTTCTCAAGTGCATAGTTCTTTCGTTCGATATTATCCGCGTTCCTTCCTATGGAGCTCATTCCTACAATGGCGTTCATAGGTGTGCGAATTTCATGGGACATAGTGGCAAGAAAGCTGCTCTTGGCACGATTTGCCGCTTGCGCTTGCTCCAGCGCTTCACGCTCCTTTTCCTCAGCAGCTCTTAGTCGTGTCACATCGGTGGAGTATGTCAACACCACCATTTCCTTGTTAATGCCTGTGCGCACTCCTACTACATCAAAAAGGACAGTTGCACCGTTGAGATTTATTTCTGTAAAATCGGTACGCCCATATCCTTCTTCAAAAACTTTCTTCAAAAAAGCATACCAGTAATCCCATGAAGGTGTGCCATCAGGCTGACATTCGGGTAAGACACCATGCAGACCTGCGAAATATTCCTCTTTTGTGCGAAATCCGTAGAAATCCAGCGCATTTTGGTTGCAGTCTATGTAGTCATATTTTTTGTTCCAGTACTGTACCATCAGCGGTGCAGAGTCAAGCATAACGCGAAGCCGTTCGTTAAACTCTTGCTCAAACAGCTTTTGTTCATACTCGCGCTCTTTTTTCTTTAAGTTAATGATTTGCATCTGATGCTCTATGCGTGCCCTGACAACATCTTTACGAAATGGCTTGTTGATATAATCTACCGCTCCCAAAGAAAAACCCTTTATCTCATCTTCCGGGTCACTTTTTCCCGTGACAAAAATCACAGGTATGTCTTTGGTTTCTGCATCATCTTTTAAGATTTTAATAACATCAAATCCGCTTATTTCGGGCATCATTATGTCAAGCAATATTAATTCAGGATGCAGTTGTTTAACCAAACCAAGACATCTTGAGCCGTCCTTTTCTACACTTATTGTGTAATCATTTCCTAAAATAAGCATAAGCGCAGTTATGCTCATAGCATCATCTTCAACTATCAGTACGCTATTTTTTGCCGTACCCACATTAATTGTCCTCTTCAACTTTCTTCAGCTTTTTCCAAACATTTGAGTGAGGTCATGCGAAAAAGAGTCGGGGTGTCAGATCCGCAAACCGACCCCCAGTTAACCATAAACGGTTTTTACTGTATGAGAATATTATACCATTTAAAGTCGCTTGTCAATATAGTATCAACAACAGTAATATGCAGTTGAAGGTGGTCTTAACTGTTCACCGGTTAGCCGAAGCCCACATCATCCCGCTCTTTCCTGATTTAAACGGATCATTTAGTGATATAATCATGTGGATATGTTTGATGCCTACTTAACGTAATTACTAAAAGTCTACCATAAGTAGACTTTTAGTTGAATGCAGGACAAAGGTATGTGCACAGAACAGCAACCCCAAGAATTTTCCATTACTACAATTTCAGAGATTAAAGCCATGCCCACTGTACATCCGGCATATACTGCGCCAATCAGCAAAACAGGCATGGCTCGTGTTACAATTTCAGTAATTTACCTCGCTAAAAACGTGTTCCTCCAAAATGACCTGCTATGAGACCATTGCGGTCAATTTGCAAACCCACCTCAAAGTGCCTAGTCGCATTTGAAGTATCTAGCAAGTGGCTAACCCTTGCAATTACTGTAGCAAGTGCCGAAGGGTTATTTCTTGTAAAGACTGGTTCAGTCAATCTCAGTTGAAAGCGTTCGGCTCTGTTGAAAACGAAAGTGTAGTTAGCGTAGTTGTGAAGCCCCACATTTGTTCCGCTTGCCACTACCTGCGCACCAATTGACATATCACCAATCCAAATGAGCGGATTATCTCTATCATGAATTCTTATATTTAATCGTCTAAATGGCACAGGAGCCAAAGGAGTAATTGCGGATTCAGCTGTTACAATATACAAAAGTTCACCGTCGGTTACCAATGTGACTCCATCTTCATTGAGCGGCACACCTTGCTCTGATGAATGTACTTTAATAAACTCAACGTCAACGTAAGGTCCAATTCTGCGCACATAAGCTTTCTCTGAGAAAGAAGCTATGCAGGATTGATCGAGTGCCATGAGGTCCGACATTTCCCAGGGCATAAGAAACACGTCGGGTGCTAACATAGTTGTACTAACCGATATTGTCACTGTGTTCAATTCTCCTAGTTGCACCTCTGGATGTACCTCTTGATTTTCTGCGGCAATAACCGTTGCGCTACCTACGGTTGCAATAATCGAAATCAGCAGTAAAATAGTTATAAGTTTTTTAGTTTTTTGCATAATCGCACCTCCTAAATAAAATATCATTTCCTGTAAAGTTTTGTTTTCAATGTGCCTCTCTCTATGCCAGACAACATAGCACCTACTACTATAAAATACAATAGGTCATGCACAAACGCTGGAAAAAAGTGCATAAACGCTATTCAGATTTGTTTTCCATCAAAATTCTTAGGTAAAATTTGCCTGCCTCCTGATTGTATTCCGGCTGAACCGTGCCGTTGTATTTTTTTGTAATGTTTTCCATTTGTCTCATTCCAAACCCGTGATTTGCTTTATCTGCCTTGGACGTTTCAAAACTCTTATTGACAGGGGCAGAGGCGGGGTTTTCTACATAAATCGAAATATAGTCGGCTGCATCCGTTATGTCGAGTATCACCGTTTTGTCCCCATCACCCGAGCGCAGTACCCCCTCAATGGCATTGTCTAGCGCAGTCGCCACTATAATTCCCAGCTCTATCTGGTTAATATGTACCTCATTTTCTATATTTACCATATACACTATACGCAATCCGTGTTTGTTTGCCCTTGCAACTTTTGTGTTTAAAACAGCATCTATCGTCGGAAGTCCTGTATATATATTTTCAGCCGTCCTAACTACATCAGCCGTTATTTTTTCTATAAAATCGAGCGCACCGTCAATATTTCCATCCCTGAGTACACCCGACACTGCTGTCAAGCTATTGCGTAAATCATGGCGAATAGCCCTCACTTCACTCTGCTTTTGCTGCAATTGCTGATAATGTTTAACTTGTGCTTCCAACTTGGCTCTCGCCATTTCAATTTGTTTTTCATTTTCCATAATTTTGAGTTGGTTGCTTAGGATATACATTATGACAAAAACTAATATCAGTGAAAAAGTAACGGTTATTATTCCAAAAATTGGCGTTCGGAGAATGTATATGTCGGCTATATAACCGACCACGATAAAACTAATCATAAGGGGCATTATCGCCACAAATCCCATAAGCAAGTTAAACCGTCTACCCAACTTCTCATTTTTGTTTTTCAAGTAAATCTTAGACAGGCAGACAATCAAAATGGTAAAAAGCTTAGATGCTAACACACCGATAAAGTACATCCAAGCCGTGTCAAGAATTTGCTCTGCTGATATTCCAAGTATCTGGACAATTATGACACCCACCAGTGCTTCTGATATAAAGTGAAGGGTTGTTATTATAACGGAAATAAGCACCTTGTATGAAATGCCCGAAATAAAGAAAAAGCTGAGGACAAATTTTGATGTAGCAGTAGCCATCGTTAATGCAGCCGTGTTAATAAGAAATGTTGTAAAGATAATATCAACTATGAAAATCAGTGCGAATCCACCCACAAGAATGTGCTTTTTGACACGTTTTCTCGCCCAAAATGCATCATAAAACAGTAGTGTCGCAAAAAAACCAAGCCCTGTTCCAAAAATGTCTATTACTAACCTTTCCATGGCTCACCGCCTCTTTATCTGACCCTGTATTTTGTTATGAAAGTGTTGAATGATTGCAGGCAAAAGTGTTTTTTACGTGTACTCATATATACCGAGTGTCCTGACTTTGCTTTGATGAATGTGTCCTCGATAATCTTTATGTAGTTCATATTTATTAGAAAACTGTGATGGCAACGCAGAAACCCGTATTTTTGTAATTGCCTGTCGTAATCGTTGAGCTTACCGATGATTTCATAGTCTTTCTCGTCTGGATCCGCCGTTACTATTTTTAGCTTCCGCTTCATGCTTTCAATATATACAATGTCCCCGACATCAAGGGCGTACACATCGTCTCCCCATTTGAATTTGATGAGGCAGTGCAAATCTTTGTATTTTCTCAATGCCCTGTTAAGTACGTCTGATATTCTACTTTCTTCTGCGGGCTTGACGATGTAGTCAAAAGCTTCAATGCGGAATGATTGTGGCATATGCTGCTCGAACCCAGTCAGAAAAATAATGATTACATCCCTATCGCCAGATCTTATTTTGTGCGAGGTTTCGAGTCCATTCATGCCATCCATTTGTATATCAAGAAAAATTATATCATGGCGGTTCTCTGCGTGACCGTAAATCAGCGCAGAACCGTTTGAATACTCAAAAAGCACGGCATCTACTGGAAGGATGTCGCAATCTTTGATTATTTTTCTGAGTTTTTCCCTATGGGTCTGTTCATCATCACATATTGCTATTTTCAAATATAACTCTCCCCACTATCAGACAGAGAATTGCGCATCCATCGTGGGTGGCAACACTCACCGACCTGCCCTCTCTTCTCGATGTGGATACATTATACACATTATGAGCGATATAGACAAATAATTTTGTACATTTATGACGTATATGAATGTGCTTTCCATGGTGGAGATATAAAGTAAAAGTGAAGAGAGCGAATTATTAAATGGTTGAATTGTGGGATATACTGGACGAAAACAGAAGCAAGACAGGGCGGCTCCATGAACGAGGATTCCCGATGGCGGTGGTTATTATTCTACCGTTGTGTAACCATCCCAGGGCCTCCTCAATTCCACGGCCACCTACCATCTTGTACAATGTACATAATATCTTCTATCGGAGACCAATCATCAATGGGATTCCCCTCAAGCCACACAGAGGTTAGCCCGAAGCCATGAAGTATAACAAGTGGGTTTATATCACTCACACTATTATCTTTTATATGGAGCCATATTAAATTTGTAAGATTTGACAATGGGGAAA
>WQTE01000011.1 GCA_009786445.1 Oscillospiraceae bacterium
AACAACCGAACGCTCCTTGTTAAGTGCCAATAAAAATGATATACCATTTCCACTGCCTTTGTGCAGTTCCAAGTCAAGAATAATCACATCAGGCAAATGGGTTCTGGCATACTCCAAGGCTTTCTCTGCGTTGTTAGTAACCTCAATCAAACGTATATCGTGGTGTTGCTCTATACACTGCACAAAAGCAGTGCAATCAGTGGGTTCATCTTCAACCAAAAGGACAGTCAGCGGCATGTTCATATGAATCACCCTTTGCCTTTTTCTGCCATAATATCACAATATACAACTAATAACAACGATTTTATCCTCTGCAATGTACATCATCCGAGTAGCCAATCTATAACAATGTGACACAGTCGTATATCGTATACAATCCGACTATTTTTAGCAAGTGTTTTGCAATATTAACGTCAAAGGATTGTGGTCAATTTTTGAGGGGGAAATCAACCGCAGCAATGTTTCTCGTTCAAGCGCTGTGCGTTCTCGAAGCATATTGATAAGCGATACAGTGTTATATCTTGGCATATCATGGCCTCCATGCAAAGCCCGAAGTGTCTAATGTACATTACTCTATGGTTTACTTTATCAGAATTCCCTGAATTAGTAATACAACAATATTTCTGTTATGTGTGCGGCGTAGCGTTCGTCCATTGCTGACATTATGGCGGCACGGCTTCGCTCGGACATGTGAAGTAGCAATCCGGCTACGTCTCGCGGGTCGTGCATTGCTTTCATTATGTTTGCAGCGACTTCGGGTGCCATTTGTGCGTAAGTTTCGCTAAGAGACAGCATCTCTGCCATTTCTTGTTCTGTCAAATCTGTACGCCTATGGAGCGGAACAGACCTCTCTAACATTGCCTGAAGCTGTGCCTCACGGTGCAAAATTTCGTTCTCTCGTCTGCTAATCTGCGCTTCCATTGCATCTAGTAGGATTTCCCGCTCCGTTATCTCAAAGATTCGTCCTTCCATTTCATCTTCCATAGCTCTGACACGTTCTTCTCGTATTGCCGCCTCGGCTCTCATGCGGGTATCTACGGAGTGAAACCAAGGGTCAAGCCAAATAACAAGGTCAAGCAAAGGGTCATTGATTGCCTCTCCGACTACAGTGCGTGCCCCGAGTGCATCAAAGTACAGTGCAGTACCAAATCCACCCACAAGAAGTATAAGCACGAGCAACATAAGAATGATTACGCCAAGTGAGCCGCCTTTTCTTTCGCTTCTAACCTTTGGTTCTTTCTCGCTATCGTCTTTTCCCTTTTTTGGCTCTTTAGGGGCCTTTTCTTTTTTCTTGCCCTTACCTTTGCCTTTACCGTCACCGGAATCTTCATCTTCGGTCAAATCGGTTACTTCTTCCTCTGCCACTGCGCTGCACCCCCTTTCGTCACGCTTCTTCGCTTATTACCTTAAATGATACTAAGTCATCAATATTTTTTGCTTCTTCTGCTTGTGCTTCCGCTTTCCACGTCTGATATTGTTCATCGCGTAATTTGTCGTATGCCTTTAGCTCTCTCATCGTAATTATGAGTTTTTCCTGACATTTTCGGACGACTTCTTCTGCCCTTACAATCTTTTTTCGCACTTCAACCAACGAATCTCTTAAAAATCTGAAATATGCATCGTGCTCTGTGAGAGCGGCTACTATATTTTCACCCTTTTGCAATGCTTCATCAAGCGAACGCTCCGTATCTGCGTATGCTTGGATTATTCTTTGCTCTTCGTTTAGAAGCAGTTGCAATGCTTGCTGCGCTTTTGCCAGTTCTGCCTTTTGCAGTTTTTCTACTGTCAACTTGTAATTATATAGTGCTTGTAAGGTAAACTTAAACTTTTTCATTGCCAGTGCTCCGTTGCAGCCATGAAAAGATGCAGTGAGATTTGTGTAGTTATTTTGAAAACGGAGTACTAGCTACTCGCTATTTGCCGCATCATTTCAAGGGTTTCATCGTAAGTGTAACTGTCCGTCATGCCTTGTTTTAAGAAGCTTTCGATGGGATAGTGCAGCTCAACAGATTTATCAATTTCGGGGTTTGCGCCTTGCTTGTATGCACCGATGTTTATAAGGTCTTCCGCTTCTTTGTAAATAGCAATCAGACTTTTTATTTTACCGAAATCTTCAAAATGCTCTTTCGTAACAATTTCAGGCATTACACGACTTACGCTGCCTAAAATATCAATCGGTGGGTAATGATTGCGTTGAGCTATCGCCCGGGATAGAATTATATGCCCATCGAGTATACCTCTGACTGTATCGGAAATCGGTTCATTCATGTCGTCGCCTTCTACGAGAACAGTATAAAGTGCTGTTATAGAGCCTTTATCCGACATACCTGTACGCTCAAGAAGTTTTGGGAGTATTGCAAACACCGATGGCGGAAAGCCTCTTGAAACGGGCGGCTCTCCGGCTGCCATGCCTATCTCACGCTGCGCCATTGCAAAGCGAGTGAGCGAGTCCATCAGCATCAGCACTTTGAGACCTTGATCTCTGAAATATTCAGCAACTGCTGTGCCTGTCATGGCACATTTCAGGCGGAGCAGTGCGGGCTGGTCTGATGTGGCGATGACCAGAACAGATTTTTTTAGCCCTTCTTCGCCCAAGTCTTTTTCTATAAAGTCGCGTACCTCGCGGCCCCTCTCTCCAACAAGTACGATAACATTTATGTCTGCTACAGCATATCTCGACATCATACCCATGATTGTACTTTTTCCAACACCCGTTCCCGCAAATATGCCGAGCCTTTGACCTTTGCCTACGGTCAACATGCTGTCTATCGCTTTTATACCGAGCGGCAAAGCTTCTTTTATTCTTTCACGTTCCAGTGGGTTAGGCGGCATATTATCCGCAGGATACCAAGCTTCAATTTTATCGTGCTCACTCCCGTCAAACGGATTTCCCAAAGCATCGAGCACCTTACCTACAAGTGACATACCGACCGGTACCCTAAGCTGCGTTCCCGTGTATACCACATAGCTTCCAAGCCCTATACCCTCTAAACTGCCAAAGGGCATGAGTAGTGTTTGCCCTTCTCTAAAACCGATTATTTCGGCTCGCAAAGACCTATCGTTGTCCAGAGTATACATTTCGCACACATCGCCTATTTTCGCAGGTGGTCCTGTTGCTTCAACAGCCAGACCAACTATCTTAGTGACCCTTCCTGCGCGTTCCAGTGTGTCGAACTTTGACAGTGAGTCCGCATATTTTGCTACATCAATCAGGCTCATATTGGTTTGCTCTTTCAAATGCAATTTTCACATATTCCAGCTGCGAATCTATACCCGCATTAACTGTTCCCTCGTCTGAGTCTATTATGAGGTCGCCCTCATTCATTGTAAGGTCTTTCATAACTGTTGCCGAAACTGTAACGCCACTGTCAAGTTCTATGGTTGCTGCGCCTGACGAGAAGAATCTTTCAAATTCATCGGGGCCCACTCTGATTACTATTTTTCCATCTGAGGACATCTGGCGCAGGGCATTTTTTATGAGCGATGTAAATACCGTGCCGAGTTCGTCCTCAGCAGGAGCTATAATTTTCTTAACGATTTCAATTGCAAGCTCTATTGTTCCGCTCTCTGTCTCGGTTTTTATCCGTTCTTGCTCATTATATATTTCATCGAGTACATTTTTAAGTACCTTGTCGTCTGCTGCAATTTTTTCCTGTGTTTTTTCTTCGTAAGATTGCTTGCCCTCCGCTACACCTTCGATGTAACCTTCTTGAAATCCTCGATTTTTTTCTTCTTCGATTTCATCACGGGTTTCAATCAAAATCTGCGCTGCTTCAGTCTTGGCATTATTTAAAACGGCTTCTGCCTTTTCTTGCAGTTCCTGCTCTGCCGCACTTATGTACTCGCGGAGCATTTCTTCGGCGAGTTCGGTAGGGTCAGGCGCAGGCGGATGTGCAGGTACAGAGTCAAGTTCGGGGTCAGGCTCAAGGTGCGGGTCAAAGTCGGGGTCACCGGTGCTTTCCTCGTCTTTGCCTTTATCTTTGTCCTTGTTTTTAGCATCAAAGTTCATTACTTTGTGCCTTGACACGTTTACAAGGCTTCTGTCAATTCTAAACAATCAGGTCATCCCCTTCTCCGCGGGCAACAATAATTTCGCCCTCGTCTTCAAGTTTGCGAATGACATTGACGATTTTTTGCTGGGCTTCTTCAACATCACGCACACGCACAGGCCCCATGACTTCCATATCGTCTTTTATCATTTCTTGCAGACGTTTTGAGATATTTGAGAATATTGATTTTGTGACATCTTCGCCCGCCATTTTGAGTGCGACTGCGAGGTCTTGGTTGTTGATATCGCGAAGAACGCGTTGGATTGTGACGTTGTTGAGCTTTGCGATGTCTTCAAATACGAAGAGGCGTTTTCTGATTTCGTCTGCAAGCTCGCTGTCGTTGACGTCCAGACTTTCGAGGATGTTTTTTTCGGATGAGCGGTCTAGTGAGTTTATGATTTCGACTATTGTGTCGATGCCGCCGACAATTATGTTTTCCGTGAATCCCATGGATGTGATTTTTCGCTCTAAAATACGCTCGGCTTCTTTTACATACTCGGGGGATGTGCTGCCCATGCTTGAAATTCGGCTTATGATTTCTGTCTGCCTTTCCTGCGGGAGCGATGCTATGATTTGCGCAGATTGCTTTGAATCTATGTATGACAGAACAAGCGCAATTATCTGCGGGTGTTCGTTATGTATGACGTTAAGGATTTGGTTGGAGTCAACTTTTCTGATAAACTCAAACGGACGTACTTGAAGAGACGATGATAGTTTTCTAATCATCTCTTCGGCTTTGTCTTTGCCTATCGCCTGCTCAAGAATGTCTCTGGCATAGTCAATACCGCCCTCTGTGATGAATTTCTGAGTCAGGCACATCTCATAAAATTCGTTTATGATTTGCTCTCTGATTTCAGGGTCAACACGGCGGGTAGTAGTGATACTCAGCGTCATATCGCTGATTTCTTCCTCCGACAAATACTTATACAGCTCCGCAGAATATTCCTTGCCAAGACTGATAAGCAATATGGCGGCTTTTTCTTTTGTTGACATTTCTTCCTTTGCCATCTATACAAACCCTCTTTTAATTGTTTTGCTGTCACCCTGAGCGAATGAAAATCTTATCACTTTCTCGGCGTTACAGATTCTTCTCTAAGCTCAGAATGACAGTTTACTGCAATGTCATTATGCCTCATCTGAGAGCCAGTTTCTTAGCAGCTGAGCTACCGATGCTGCATCTTTGTCTATGAATCTTTCTACTTGTTCAAGTCCGGCTGACTTTGCTGTGAGGTCAACATCTTCGTATTCAATTGCGGTCTCAGCCTCATCGCTTATCAGGTAGTCAATGCCGTCCATACCTGCTGCTGCAAGTATAGGCTCGGGTTCCGGTTCTGGGCTGAGTGCCTTGACAATTGTTCTGCCAAGCAGAAATACCATGACACCCAATAGGATTATTACTGCGTACATTAATATCATTTCGACGAGATCCCTGATTCTTTGCTGCTCTGCCAATGCTTCCATTTGTGCCCGCATTTCAGCAATTTCCGGATCTTCAAAGAAGGGTAAAAGCTGAACCGATACGTTAGCGAGCGGTACGCCTATTGCCATTGTGACAAGGTCTGCAACTTCTGCCGAGAAATCGTATTCTTCTCCTTCCCTGCCTTCAAGGTCGCGGTTAATAACCACTGAGATTCCCAAATCTCTAATGACTCCGTATTCGTGTTCTATCATTCTTCTTGTTTCGTTTATCTCATAGTTCATGGTTTCGACGTGGCGCATCCACATATCTTGGTCGTCAAACTCGCCCCATGGGTATTCAATTGAGCCCATGGCATTGGAGTCTGTGCCCGGAACCCCTTCAGCCGGCCCCCATCTGCGAGATCTCTCATGTACTATTTCAGAGCTGCGGACTATGCCGCCGAGCTCACCGGGAACGGGAGGGGTAAACACAACTTCTTCTGTTACCATTCTGTCAAAATTTAGTCTGACGTGTGGTTGTACTTGTATGTTGCTCATGCCGAAAATGGGTGACAGCAATTGCTGCACCTGTGTTTGGAATTGCGCGCTGAGTTGATTTTCAAGTGCTATGCGCTCTATGAACTCTATGTCCGGATTAATGATCTGAGCACCGACAGGGTAATGGTTGAGGTCTGAGTCGGTAATATGTATATCCTCAAACTCTATACCCGGTATTCCACCTCTGACTATTTCTGCTATTGCCTGTGCTTCTGCTTGTGTGAGCATACCTCCGCCGGCAAGCGTGAGTTGTACCGCAGCGGTCGGGCGCCTGAGATTTGTTTGGAGTCTGAATGGAGATGTTTCGCCAAAGTTTACTATGACGAGTGCGTTTTGAATTCTTGCTGATTGTATTATTTGTGTTCTGATCCATTCTCCGCGCTGCGCTTCAGACATTTGACGTGCGTAGCTCTCGGTTACGCCAAAGCCTGCTGCGCCGGATAATATATCCATACCGAACCCGGTTTGTACCAAAAGCCCCTGATCTATGAGCATCATCTCTACTCTGCCCAGATTTTGTTGCGGGACTTCAAGCCCCGCGCCGACAACTCTGACAGGCTCATTCATTTCGGTGAGTGCCGTGAATATATGTGACGTACTTACAGGGTCTCCGGTACCGGGCAATGCCACCCATACTGTCCGTGTGAGAAGGATTGTGGCAACTATCGCAAGAGTTATGACGACCCCAGACAATATGGCAAGCTGTATTTTTGTCTTTCTCGATAGCTTCGCCAAATATTCTCTTAGGCTCGTGAGTGTTCTCTCAATTGTTTCTCTCAAGTTGATACCCCCTTGTCTTCCCCATATTGCAATTTCAATGCATCATGGGCAATATAAATAATCCTCTTAAAAATTATTTTTTGCATACCACATCAAATTTTAGCATTTTCCACTTTCATTTGCAACACTTTTTTAAAAAAATACACATTATTTAGTGCCACACTGCAAAAGTGTGGCTGTATCTTGTGTGGTACAAGCGCAGGGGCGTTCACTGTACATTGCCGATTGCCTATATTTCACGTCGTTGCAGGTTTTGGCAAAAAAGGGGCTGTTGCAAAATAAGCGGGCGGTCAATGACCGCCCCTACATATGCCTAATATTTGCATTTTTGATACGATATGATTGGGTGCGCATTGCGCATCCGCATGATTTGCAACAGCCCCTTTTTGTTTTTTACTATTTCCCGGGTTTTTTCTTGATTTTTGAAAGGTCGAATGAGACAATTGGGGCATCCAATGCTTGAACGTTTGTGCTTTTTGTTGCTTCTAAGAGTTCTTCCCTGAATACCTTTACGTCTCTGGGAGCGTCTACGCCCAATTTTATTTTGTCGCCATCAATACCGAGTAGGGTTATGCGGATGTTATCACCAATGACAATGGTCTCATTAAGTTTCCTGGACAGGACTAGCATCGCTGTCTCCCTCCTCCCTTGCAACCAACTTGCATATTTCTTGGAAGATGGGGACTCTGACATTGTATTCAGAGCCGCTGAGGACTATTTGCTTTGCTCTCCCCGTGGCTGTGTTTATAATGACGGGAGCCGCAAGGTTTACGGTCATGCCTGAAATATCGTCGGGTATGACAACAACGCTCACAACATACAAATCCTCGGGTTTTTTGAGTTTAAGTCTTTTTACGTCAGTCTCGTCAATATCGAACACATAGTCCGGCAGAACAGTGAATGTATCGAGCACAGGCAGACATATACCCTTTTCCTCTGTGGCTTGAAGCCACACAAGTGGGTAGCTGTCCTCAAATTGAAGCAGCGCATAAACATGGTATTGCTCAAGACCGGGGATGCCCTCTTCAAACTTGATAAACTTCGTCTCATCAACTTCGACAGTCCCAAATCGCAGGGTGTCAATTTGCATTTTTACTCTCCCTTTTTCTAAGTAATACGAGTATCATATCACACTTATTTCGCTTTGACAATACTTCCCGAAGATAATGGGTAATTTGCTATGCGTACAGCGGTACTGCTGTTATATCCATGTGCGGTGGTATTGCAAAATAGGCGGAAACTGCGTGATGCGGGTGCAGTGATATTTGTGCCTGATTTTCGAGGCTTGCATTTACGGTGAGGCTGTGCCCTGAAAAATTTACATCTATTTGATTTACATTCCATGTCATTTGAATCAGGCTTCGCGGCATAAGCCCTATGTTGACTTCTCTCGGCCCAAGCCTTGCCATTGATGCATTTCTCGCCAGCGTGGGCACGCCGTCTCTGCCTTGAACTTGAAACCTTGCAAGCAAGTCTCCGTCATTTGCTCTGCGGGCTGTCCCCTGAAGGGCTGCCTGTCTGCCCGCATTTGCGAATTCGCTCGCAAATTGCCCCGAGGTAAGAATCCCCATTTCGCGCCTGACTGCTTCTTTGTGCGCTGTAAATGTGGGTTGCTCGGAGTTTATATTTAGTTGTGAACGCTGACTGTTTATTTGGATAGCGGGTGTCGGGGAGTTTATGTTGAGGTTTGAACGCGTGATATTTAAGCCCACCTGAGCGCGCTGTTCATTTATGTTTATCCTCATTAACATTGACATTTTTTAAGTCACCCGCCTTAGATCATCCGTTATCTCGGCTTCATAGACACGATGCGGGCGATCAATAACCGCCCATACATCGCTTTTGTCAAATTATAGCATATTTTGCTCCAAATGTAAAGATTATCTCAGAAAATCCATCAGTGTCGGTTGGATTATTCTCGCACCGGCAGATAGTGCCGCTTGATAGACTGTTTCTGCCATACGGAGATTCATTATAACCTCTGCAATATCGGCATCTTCTGCGTTTGATTGCATCTCACGGTAGTTGAGCCAATCTGCATCAAATCTTGCATCTATAAGTTCCAGTCTGCGCTGTCTGCCGCCGACTTCTGCTGTTCTTGCCAACAGGTGATTTTGTGCATCTTGTATCTGGCCTATGAGCAAAGTCATTTCATCTGTCCTGATGGGGCGGGGACCATCAGACGGGTCGTTCGGGTTAATCCAGTTGCCGGTAAGGCCGTTATATACATCTGTGAGCATACTGAACACATTTCTCATCACCGGCTGATTGGGGTCGTCCGCATCAAACGGGTCCTGTGTTCTGAACATTACGAGGTCAATACCATTCATAGTCACGGGCATCATTATGCCGGGTCCCACTTCAAACTCAATGATATTACCCCTGAGAAAACTCAGCTCGGGAACTACTGTTCCGTCCGGCAATACGCCGTTCTCCATCGCGTACTCGTATTCAGCCGCTGTCAAGTTGTCTAACTGCGATAAATTGAAGCCGTTAAACAGGAGATTTCCATCATCATCAAGTGTAAACGGTCTGGTTTCAGCGGGAGCTCCACCTGCAAAGTCACCCGGGGTATTGAATCCGCTGAATACAAACCTGTCGCCGAATGTGGTGTTGAGTGAATCAAGGAAGTGGGTTCTCATTTGCCCTACAAACCTTGAGATATTTACTTTGTCAGAAGGAGTCATTGTGCCGCCCGAGCTTACCATTTCCTCATATATATATCCAAGAGTCCGTTGCATCTCCATGACACCTGATTCGGTTTGTGTCAGCCAGTCTTTTGCCGAGCCGATGGACTGCTGGAAATGGTCAATACGGGAGAGCCTGTTGCGTGCCGCTTGCCCGAAAACAAGCGCAGAAGGATTGTCGCTGATATGCGCCCACTGTCTGCCGCTTGACAATTGATTTTGCAGTCTGTCTACTCTGCCGAGATTATTATTGAGGTTGCTGAGAAGCGTGTTTCTGAGCATTGAATTAGTGACCCTTGATACCATGATTATTTCCTCCTTGTTTTGCGAGACGATGTTGGCACCGTCCCCTACGGTTATGCGGGAATACCCTTTGTGGGGGGCGGGATGCGCAAGGCGCATCCCCTACCCGGGCGCATAAAGTGCGTTATTATTATAGTCCTACTCGACCTGTGCCGTTTATGAGCCTGTCGAGGGCTTCGTCTATTGCTGTTATTACACGGGCTGCGCCGTTGTATGCGTGCTGGAATCTGACCAGTCCTACCATTTCTTCGTCAAGTGAAACTCCGGCGATTGCCGCTCTCTGGTTGCCGGCTGCGAGTGTCAGAAGTCTGCTTGTTGTCGTGTTATTATGTGCTGTGTGCAGGGTGTTTGCAATGTCCAGCCTTATAATTGTGCCGTAATCGTCGAAAGTGCCTATCTCTCTTGTCCTTGCGTTTTCACCCGAACCAATTGTTACGGTGATGCCCGTCTGCCCGAAAATGCTGTACATGGCATTCATATTTTCATTGTTACCTCTTTGGAGTTCTGTTGAATCTCCGCCGGTTCTGACGATACGCGATGAAGAGGCTGCAATGTTGTATTCACTGGCGAGAATGTCATCACTGACAAAGAAGTTTAAGGCTGTGATGTAGGCAAGTTCGTCAGCGGTAACTTCAAATCTTGCGCCAACAACGTCGGGATGACTTGAATCAGCTCCCGCAATTTCATTACCATCTTCGTCAACAAATATCATACGACCAATCGGATTGCCCTCCGGGTCATAAGCATTAAAGAACCTTATACCTGTTTCCGAACCCAACGGATTGTCTGTCCAGCCTTGTGCGTGTTGTTGATTTATCTCTACAAACAGGGCACGGGCGAGGTCATTTATCATCTCGATGTAGTATGGAATACCGCGCGATCTGGTGTCCGGAACATCTCCTATGCCATCACGGACATCCATGTGGGCTTTTATCTCACCGCCTGAAATTCTTCTCATATCTACTGCTGCGGCTCGTACAGAGTCCATATAACGCCGCATATCATCTCGCCATGCATCCATATCCATGTCGAATCTCGGTACCGACGGGTCATTTCCTGAATCAAACGGGAATGGCGCACTGCGTGCGGGGTCGAACTCTCTGGGCATAAACTCCGCCCAAAGAGGTACCGCTACCATCGTGTTCACGCCTTGTACAGGGTTTTCCAGCCAGCCGATACTCATAGTCATGCGCCTGTCGTGGTGAACCGCTGTCTCGCCCGCAATTGTGAGACTAAATACGCTCTGACCAAACTGATCTTCACGCTCTTCCCAATCTATGTCTATCAGACGTGAAAGCTCATCGAGTTCCAGATTACGCCTATCTCTCAGGTCGTTTGCTATAAGCCCGGTTACCTCAAAGTTATAGATTTGCATATTTAATTGACGTATACTCTCAAGACGTCTGTTTACTTCACCTGTTTTGGTGATTACCGCTCTGTTTTCTGATTCTTGGAGAGCTACCAGTCCATCGTGGTTCATGCGAAGCATTTGAACAAGGTCTTCGGCTGTTGTACGCATCAGCACACGCGGAGCACCTGCCACCGGGTCGTTAGTGGTAATTTTCATTGACCTGAAAAACTCTGCCATAGCGTGGTTTATGCTGGTGGCTTCATTTGCATTATCAAAAAACGACTCAACATATGAAAGACTTTGTGACCTGGTGTTCCAGTAGGAAAACGTTGTCATCTCACTACGAAAACGCCTGTCCAGATATGATGAGCGAATCTGCTCAAGAATCTGTACACGCGTACCTCCGCCAACAGTTGCCGAAGATACGGGGGCATATCTTCCCACTGACTCAAACGGAGCATGTGCTGCCTGACGGACACTTTGACGGGTAAATCCTGCTGTATCTACGTTGGCAATGTTGTGACCTGTTACTTCCAGCCCGAATTGAGCTGTTGTGAGGCCGCTTCTGCCAATTTCAAGTCCGAAAAATGATGATCTTATCATAACAATATCTCCCTGTGCTATGCATCTTTGAAATGCTTTCGGGAGAATCCATTCTCTCTGCGGTTATTTGCAATCCTTGCTTATTTATCGCGGTGGTCGGAACACCGGGGACACCGTCCCTATACTTTATATTATCGTTGTTTTTTCAGTTTTCTTAACTGTTTTTTGAAATATAATCGGAAACTATTTTGCTCTCATTTGCTAGTTTCCGATTCATTTACAACCTACAACTCGTATAGTGGTTGCGGGTTGTTTTTGTTTAATTTTTATGGTTTTACGGCTTACGCATGACCGTCGATAAATCCTGTTGATTTTCTGCGCTCGGTTGTGGATTTTCCATCGCCGCCATACATATTGTTGAGAGGGTCTTCTGCACCTGCCATTAGCTCAAGCATGGTCTCGGAATATTCCAGGTGAGATTTTATCAGCTCGCGGTTTTCCGCGTTGATAGTTGCGTGTTGCTCAACCATGACGGTAAGCAGCTTTTGCATCGGCTCAAGCTTGGCTTTTTCGTTTTGGGTGGCAGTCTCAAGTATAGCTGTAATCGTAATGCCTGTTTCGGGAATCCCGATTTCTCTTGCTATGTTCTTGTTAATCTCTGTACGCTTTTTCTCAAGCGCACCCAGTTTATTAATCTGCTTGATTTGAAGCCTGATAACATCCTCAAGTTTAGTAGACTCACCCGCTACGATAATCTCCCGCTCTTCTTTTGCAAGCTCAAGCAAGTCCGCAACGATGACTTTTTCATCCTGTAAAATAGAGTACAGGTCAAGGATGGTCTGTCTCATCAGCGAGATCCAAGGACACTTGAGAGAATTCTGTCGGCGATGTCTTCGCTGCTTACACTGTATGTACCGTTTTGTACAGCAACTTTAATCGCATCGATTCGGTTCTTCTCTTCGGGCGTACGAGTCTCAACAGCTTCTCTGGCTTCTTGCAGTGACTTTTTGAAACTGAGGGCTTCAGCAGAGAATGTTACCTCATCGCGGCCTGCATTCGGCTTTTGAGGAGATGTTACGCTGCGGCTCGAATTTGCCTGATAGCTCCTTGCAATATTTGGATTAATGATTGGGTTAATTTTCATCTTGATCACCTTCTTAAACCCGGCTCCGTGTATTTTTCGCACAGGTTTTTGATTAGTTTCCGCTTGGAGTATTACGGATAATACTTCCTTACACTTACATTATCGTAACACTTAGCCTAAAACATTAGCTTTTTTTAATAATAATTTAATTATTTGTGCCCCAGTTTTGCCGAACTTTTGAGATTCGCTTCGTCTTCCCCCGGTTTTCGTCCCGAAACACTCTGCTCAAGCAGCGAAGCCGCCTTTTCCGCACAGCTTTTGCAAAGTCTTCCGGTGTTAATGGGTTTTTTGCATCTTTCGCAAAATAGCGAACCCTCTCCGGAAGGACCGTCAAGAATCAACCTGCCTTCTTTGAGAAGGTGGAGTATAATGGCTTTTGGTACTTCCGTTTCTTCTGCTACAGTGTCTATATTTGTCTGCTTGTGCTCGTAGATATAGTCTCTGACAGTAATAAAGTCCCTGTCAATCTGTTCCAGACAATCCGGACATATTCTTCCCCCTAAACTGGCAAACGGTTTTCTGCAATACTTGCACGATAAAATATTCATATAGACATCCTCCTATTTAAACTAATATCTACTATATATAATACTACCGTCTCATGGTATTTGCAATACCTTCCATCTCATCTGCTGTAGTTAATGCACGTGAAGCGAGCTGAAAAGCCCTCTGAGTCCTGATAAGCCGGGTCATTTCTTCTGCCAAATTAACATTTGAACCTTCTAACATCCCCTGACGTACAAGTGTATCCGGAGCTATCGCCAATATTTCACCCGCTGATTCAACATGGCGGAATAATCCTTGCCCTGATTGCTCAAGCCCGCCTATATTTGTGAATGTCACCATACCAAGCTGTGCGGTGCCGATAATTTCACCGTTTAGGACAAATTGGAGTTCTCCGGTAGGTAGTACATCCATTCTGTCAATAGGGAAAGGTATTTCTATGCGCTCACCGTCGGGGTCAAGCACATAAAGTCCGTTTCCGTTTACCAAAAATCTGCCTTCTTCCTCGGCGCTGATGGCGAATGAACCGTTTCTTGTGAATACCGTTTCACCGTTTTCATCGGAAAGGGTGAAAAATCCTTCTCCCTGAATGGCGAAATCCAAATCTCTTTCGGTTCTTTGGAAATTTCCTGTTCTCCAGTCTCTGCCGATACCTGCAATCAGAACACTGTGCCCTTTCTGATTGTGCTCCTCCGGCGATCTGGGAAAACTTGGATTCAGACCTGTTGTGTACATTGCGGATTGAAAATCCAACCTGGCATTTTTAAAAGCCGTTGTGTTTACATTTGCCACATTATTTGAAATTACTTCAAGTCTGGTTTGTTGCTGGCGCAGTGCTGTCGCTGCTATTGATTTGGCTTCAAACATTATCTTAGTCTCCCTATATCATTCACTGCTCTGCCTACTGTTTCATCTATCATCTGTAACATACGCTGATTTGTTTCGTAGGTTCTGAACATCGCTATCATATCTACCATTTCACGTCCGATGTCTACGTTTGACATTTCTATAAAGCCTTGAGCGATTCTGAATTCGTGAGGCTCAGGCAGCGGGTCTTCTGTTGCAAAAAACAGGTTTAGACCTTCTCTCCTGAGCGTTGTGTTGTCTTCAAATGAGACTACTCGTATGGTGTCTATGAATCCGTCATCATTCCACACGCCGCCTTGCTGGTCAACCCTGAAATTGAGCCCGCCGACATTTATCGGACCGTTTTCTCCAAGTAAAAAATTTCCGTTGCCGTCTACGAGATATCCCAGATTGTCTAAATAAAATGCACCTGCTTTTGTAAATCTTTCGCCGTTTTCCGTAGACACGACAAAAAATGCATCTCCGATAAGCGCAAGGTCTGTCGGCCGCTCCGTACCTTCAAGATTACCCATAGCAAAATCGGTGTAAAGGTGGTCTACCTGAACACCAAGTCTCATCGGGCCTACTCCCGGAGCAAACCACGGCCCTGCCGGCCATCTCCCTGACTGCGGAACTTCTTCCGGGTAAACGCCATCCGGCACCCCGGGGCGCCTCATGGCTGTTCTATGGTCATTTATACGCCTGACAAGCACATCATCAAAGCTGTGCGAGATAAAGTGGTCTTTTTTAAAGGCTGTTGTATCGGCGTTTGCAATGTTATGTGAAATGGTCTCCATTCTCCTGCGTTGCAGTAACATTCCCTGTCCCGCTATATACAGACCTCTTACCATAGCTTTTCTCCCGTCTGACAAAATTTCAAAAAGATAAAATGTTTCTTACTTAATATATCGTGTTTTTAGCGATAAACCTTAACAGAAATTTTTGGAGTGCTTTCACGTTTGTTTCAAGCGAGCTGTTGCGATTACTTACTTGTGGCAGTCTTCGCTGCGCAACTTGAGTTTGCTGGCCTTAACCTCTTGGCGTGTGGGAATTGAATGTGATGCTCCTAAACTACTTACGGTGATTGCCGCAGCTTTACTTGTCAGCTCAATCGCATTAGGAACACTCATTTCTTCAAGTATACACGCAAGAAAAAATCCGGTGAATGTATCGCCTGCGGCTGTTGTGTCTACGACCGATACACTATAGCTGCCAAACGAAAAAGTAGTGTTTTCATCACAATAAATGCAACCGTTTTCACCGAGTGTCAGAACTACTTTACATGATGGGTATCTCTTAAGAAGGGCATTACAGATGTCCGCACCGGACTTCTCCCCCGTAATCTCATATCCCTCTATTTCATTGAGTATAAACCAATTCACATACTTTAAGGCTTCCGAAGCGGCTAATTTTTTGTCTATGGGAGACGGGTTGAGGGCAATCTGCAATCCCCGCCTTTTTGCAGCCTCCATCGCATATTCGATATTGTTGGTCTCATTTTGGAGGAGTAGCAAGTCGCCGCGCTCGAAACCGGACAAGGCTTTATCAATATCTGCCTCTGTGAGGTCACCGTTTGCTCCCGCAAAAATGACAATGCTGTTTTGACCATTTTTATCTACCTGAATTATGGCATGACCTGTTGGGTGCTTTGAAGTGGTCACATAGGTTGTATCAACATTGTTTGCTATAAGTTGTTCCCGCAATAAAGCCCCGTCGTCGCCAATTTTACCGCAATGATATACATTAGCTCCTGCTCTTGCCAGAGCGATGGATTGGTTAAGCCCTTTCCCACCGCAAAAGTTGGTCTTTGCCGTACTTGAAATCGTTTCTCCGGGACGTACAATTGCCTCCACATTATATACATGGTCTATGTTGAGAGAGCCTAAACATAGGATTTTCACTTTATTGCTCATTCCTTTCAAAAATATATGAATGACTCGCTTTCGGCATATCTATCTTGTCAGGCTCGTTACAAGTTGTACTTCGCTTTGGGTTATACCCAGTTTGCTTGCTATCTCTACATCTGTTTTGCCTTCACTTGCCAGGGCGCGGATTTTTTCATTTTTTGAGGGTGCGCCTGTGAGCGACTCATAGTCCTGCGGGGGGCTATCTGCCGCATCGTCAAAGAATTTTTGGAACACTGCGGTATTTTGCTGCGTATTCTCGGGCTTAGGCACCGCCGCTTCTTCATTTACTATAACATCTTGCTTAATGATACGCTCGGCACGCTCTAAGACGTCTCCGGCAGCTCTAATCCTGTTTGCAGTCAGGGGCTCAGTTCTGGGAAGCTGAACTTTATCAAAAACCTGCTCTTTTATCTCAAGCGCAGGCGGAAGCTCAAAGGCAGAAATATTGGCTGTTGCGCGGTGCTCCAGTGCTTTTATCTCATCCATTGATGCTTTTACCTGGTCGCCAAACTCTTCCATTATCGTCTCAATGGTGTTATATAGTTGGAGAATCTGAGTTTCACGCTCGTCGAGCAATTTTTGCTGCCTTTTTACATTCGCAAACAGCACTTTGAACACTATTGCTATAATGCATATGAGCGCAGCGATAAAAAGTGCAAATAGATAATATTCTATACCCATGGATAATGATTAGTCCTTTCCGCTACTCTACAAGAACAACCCGGAGACGGGATGATAGCTAAATCGTAATGTCGATAAAGGCATTGTCTAAACTCCTACCCACTCGGAGCTCTGAATCCTGATTTTGGGCTGCTTCTTTGCCCTTTTTCCCTTGTCCTCCACCGCCGCTCCCGGCAGCGCCGTTGCCGCTACCGTCTTCATCTGTACGGACATTATCCATCTCAGATTCTGTCGTTGCTTGAACTTTGGACTGATTTTGTGCAGCTTCTTGCTTGCCCACATTTGCCAGTTGCGCTTGAAAGGTTTCGGGATTCTTTAATAAAGGACTCGCATCCCTTACCATATCTGTTGTGCGCGCTACCATCATTTGTGTATCAATGGCTCTTATTGACATGGCTCAGCACCTCCTGTCTGTGCTATGTGCGGCTTTTATCACTATACTCGCATGGACCGAAAACTATTTCACCGCTTGAAACGCGGAAAGTGGCGAATCCAATTTCGTCGTTTACCTTATAAGAGCTCGAACCTATCGTTATGCGCGAACCGGCAAATGCCGTGTGAATCGCATGAACCCTGCTTTCTGAAGCGTGTGACAACTCTTCTTTTAGTTGCTCCAGCTCATGTTTGAATGCCTCTTTATCATCTGTGTTTATTTTTCTGTTTTCCACTCCGGAAATGTGGAGTTTTTCCCACATCGCCTGATCCATTGTCCCTTTTGACTTTTCAAGATATGCATCGAGTTGGTCGAGTTTTACCAAATCTGCATTAATCCGCTCCAGTTCCTTTTCAATGAGGGCAATGCGCGTACGTTTTATGGGCATAAATCCGACCTCAATCTCGGTTCTGGTATTTGAGATTGCGCCTATGTAGTTTGCCACTATATCCCCTGTTGCCGCAACGTGTCCGCCTATTATCGCACCTCTTTTTCCCAGCGCATGAAGCGTACTTCCCGTCTCAACACGGCTGTGAATGCAGACATCGAGTTTAACAGGTCCGTCGGCAACAATTGTTCCACGCTCCGCATACAGTACGGTAACACTTCCTCCCGACTCAATACGGCCTTTACTGGACCCTTGCAGACCGCCCTTTACTTCAACATTTCCCTTTGCAATGAGCGTCGCTGCTTCGACTCCACCTTCAACGGTGATTCTGTCTGTGGCTTTTATTGTGTTTCCTGATCTCACACTTCCCGTTACATGGACACTGCCGTCAAAATCTATATTACCTACACTCATATCGCAGTCGCCGTTAACTTTGTATATATTTGATACGTTGATTGAGTTGTTTATGTAGTCCACCATGCCCGAACTTGCCGAGTACATCTCAGTTTTTTCCGGATTCATCGTGATGTTTTTACCTCTCGGGAGCATGGTTTCTTTTCCCGGTTTTTGCTTTATGGGATTGCCTTTGACTGTAATGCCCGGAGTGCCTTCGGTAGCCCCGGTCTTTGTGACCAGCAGTTGACCTTCCGTGACAGGAACATATAAGTCCAATGAGCGGTAATCGACTCTGCCGTGCCCAATTTCTCTTGGCCGTCCCGTCCTCTCGTCTGTTGCGAAGTGGAAAATCAGCTTTCCGTCCTCTCCGTCTATCGGTTCCGTTGCTTTTGCCACGGTTACTTGTCTGTTGTAAACCTTCGCCTCCAGCAAGATTTTAAGTTCATTGTCGTCAATGCCATGCACAACACCTGCTTTACTCAGCATTTGTTTTGCATTTTCCGGTGTAATGGAAGCTCCGCCGGGTTCCGGCGCTAAAAGCCTTGCCATGGCTTCCCTTTCATCGCCTGTAATTAAAACACTTATATCTTCACCATAGATGTGTTCATTTTGCGGAGGTGCAATTTTTGAGCGGCCGCGACCCGCTTCCGTGACTTTTTGTACAGCCGCTATATTCAAACCGGAAATATTTTTACGTCCCAGATGATGCGACAAAACTTTACTGTCAAATTCTTCCCCTATGCCACGTTTTGGGTAAACTTCAAGATAAACACCATCTTGCTCATAATAGAGAGTAAAAAAGGCCTTTAAATTAACCGTCTTGCGCGGTTCTTCATCTATTACAAGCAGTTCCCAGTTTTTTTCCTCTCCACCCTCGGTTACTACTTCTATTGTGAGCTGTGTAGTCTCGCAAGCAAAGTATTCCAAAGCAAGCGCCTGTGCGCGTTCTAGTGTATCTGCAAAAAAATACTTAGCTTTCAACGTATGCACCTCGCTCTCTGTATAAGAGGTTGTGGAATAGACAGGCACACCACACCCCCTGCATTGACTGCGTTGACCTTTTCGGTCAAATCACCTTTTCCAGCTTTACCCTCATTTTTGTCAGCACTTTGGAGTGAATTTGTGAAACCCGAGATTCTGTTACTTGGAGTATGTCTGCTATCTCTTTGAGCAACAAACCATCGTAATAGTATAAAGAGATTACCATTCGCTCTTTTTCGGGGAGAGAATCAATGACTTCCACAAGAATTTCTTTTTTTTCTTTTTCGATAAGTTCATCTTCCGGACTCTTCTCATCTACAGCTCTTATTTCAGCTTCAGCATTACCTGTACCGAGTGCATCTTCAAAATTGATAAGATTAAACATATGTGACTGATTGAGAACCTTATGCACCTGATCAACGGGCAATCCGACTTTATCTGCCACTTCCTGATCAACTACCTGCCCCGGATTTTTAGCTTCAAACTCCTCGTAAGCGTTTGTTATAGCTGTTATTTTCTTTCGCAGACTCGGCGATGCCCAATCTTGAGACCGCATATAATCGAGTATCTCGCCTCTTACGCGGGTCACTGCATAAGTCTCAAACTTAACCTCATGCTTAAGCGAAAACTTATCAACAGCATCAATGAGCCCAATCATTCCGCAACTGACCAAATCATCATACTCGTTATAGTCATTATATTTTGGCATCATGCGCCTGACTATCCACTTTACCAGATAGCCGTAGTGGATTAGCAGTTCGTCTTTTGCCCCGGTTTCGCCTTGTTCCTTGAAAGCAATCCACAACTGCCCTATTTCTTCAGGTGTCAGTTTGTGTTTTGTTTCAGCCATTTGCGTCATCCTCTCAATTGAATCCTCTCTTGCTTTTGATTTGTCTTTGCTGTTCAATGAGTACGTATCTTGCAATTTTTTCGTTTACTGTTTTTATTTCATCAAGAAAACTAAGCCCTACGTGGTTTATCTTTGTATTATTCAACGGTATACATCTTCGTACAACCGCTCTAAGAGTAATTGACGGAGTTCTTTTAATGCGTACAGACCCACCGATTACTTCTGAAGTGTTGTCTAAATCCATACCCAAAAAATACTCATCACCTATAGTATAAACTTTTTTGCTGGATAATGCTATACCTTTTATGCTAATATCTCTGCTTGCAACCGTTTCTAGTACCTTTAAGACACTTCCTGGGTCAACTATATCAGGGTTATTTAGATCTGCTGACGTAAAATTACTGTCATACTCATAGACCACCACTGCCACAGTCGCCGCCAAACGATATGCTTCTCTACGTTGATTTCTCTCTGCTTTTGTCTCCTGTTGCAACCACATGTAGCGTATCGCACCGCGTTTCTCAAGTGCTAAAACTCTCATCTGCACAATATATCTGCCGCTCTCACGATAAAAAACCAAGTAGATGACATCATTTTGAGAGACATACATATATCTACCCTTTCTGTGGGGTACGCTTACGAGAAAAGGCCCGTCATCAAGCCTGTCTTCTACCATTGACCTATAGACTTGTCCGTCTGATGATACAACATCAACTTTATCGCCGATTACAAGTATATCTTCGGAAATGTCTCTATTCTTTGCCATAGTAGATAGTCCTTTTGTTTTATGTTCTTGCCACGCCGAGCATTCTGGAGAATACTTTTGAGAGAATGCCCGTAGAAACACTTGGGGTCTCAATATCGAGAATGGCTCTCGCGATAGTATCTACCTCTCTTGACGTCACGCTTTGAGGGTCGCTTACCGTTATCGGGATTTGTCGTTTTATTGTTGCCGTAATGTGGTGATTATAAGATATAAGCCCCAGAGGATTGATGTTTTTCCCCAGATGTCTGCCGCAAACGTCCACAAATCCTGTTTGGACACTTTGAGCTTCTCTCATGTTTTCACATTTGTTTGCGACAACATGTAAAGGATGAGTTGCATTGTGCTTAACTATAGTTTTAACCAGAGCGTATGCATCGAGTACCGAAGTAGGTTCTGCTGTGGTTACGACAATTGTTTCAGATGAAGCCAAAAGCACCTGCATAATCGTGTTGTTGACACCGGCTCCTGCATCCATTATGATAACATCAATCGGAGCATCTATGTGAACTATTTTTGCGAGCAGCTCGGATAGCTGGTACTCGTCCATGTTTATGAGGTCCCCAACACCGGATCCTCCCGAAATAAAACGCACACCTTCATGTCCAAGCTGAATAATTTCATGTAGTGTCTTTTCGCCTTTTAAGAAGTAACTCAAATCAAGCCTTGTGGTGATACCCAACATGACATCTACATTTGCCAGTCCGAAATCGGCATCAAGGATTAGTACACGGACACCGAGTCTGCTCATTGTTATGGCAAGATTCACAGCTAAACTCGACTTCCCAACGCCGCCTTTTCCGCTCGCTATGGATATAACCCTGATGTTTCGGGTTCTTCCCATAAGGTCTCTTAAATTTTGAGCTTGATCTATTATCATAATTATACCATATTCGTCAATAATTTTCCACTTTTTTTCTTAACACGATTTTTTTGTTATCTTACAATCTTTTTTACGATTGAATCAACGTCAACAACTTCGATGTCGTCGGGTACATTTTGCCCTGTCGTCACGTACGCCAACGGCTTGCGAGTATACCAACTGATGTTCAAAACTGCCCCCCTGTGCCGTGTTTCGTCCATCTTTGTCACCATCACTCTGTAGTCGTCAACAAAACCGTAAGTATCGGTTATTTCTTTTATCGATGCAAAGCCCGTTGTGGCTGAGAGGCAAAGCAAAATATCTTCGGGCCGGAGCACTCGCATAAACTCCAGTATATCGTCTTTATGCTGCTCGTCACCCGGTCTTTTGCCCGCTGTGTCTACAAAGATTATGTCTCTGTCTGACATACTTGCGAGGGTTTCTTCCAGTTCATCCGGGTAATAAACCATCCCCAGCGGAACTCCTAATATATCAGCATATGTCTGTAGCTGTTCCTGTGCGCCGATGCGGTACGTGTCAGTGTTTATGATTCCGACTTTTTTTCGCTGTTTTACGGAAAAATCTGCCGCAAGTTTGACTATACTTGTTGTTTTCCCAACACCTGTCGGTCCAAGAACTAAAATGACTTTTTGTGAAAATTTCTTGTGCAGTATCGGCTCTGACCTTCCCATTTGCTCGTGCATGAGATGTTCCAGTATTTCGTGCGCATTAGTGCCCTGCTGTGTACGGAGCATTTGCTCTGTCTGCTTTGCCAGCGAATGCGCAAGTTCTTCCCTCACTTGCTCTTCGAGCATTTTTGTGAGGAGTTGTTGCACTTCGTCCGTGTAATCATATGTCACATCGCGCTTTATGAACGTGAATTTTTCCATAAAGTCGGTAAGTGTTTTTTCAAACGAGTCAATTCGTTTTTCCAGTTGCTGCGTACCGGCTACGGGAGCCGACTGCCTCTCGTACCATTTTTCTTTCTGGGGTGCAGGAGGAGTTTCCGTATTTAGTGTATTATTTTTTACTACTGCGGGTGATTTTGACGGATCATATGCAAATTGTACTTCTATTATGGGTTTGGTAAACAAGTTTTTAAACCCCTTTCTCCGTACTTTAGTGCTGCCAAGCATAACCGCATCCGACCCAAGTTCACGGATTGCGGCATCCATAGCCTGTTTCATGTTATTTGCACGATAACGTTTTACCTGCATTTTCTAACCTCTTCTTATTGTAGTGACACTGTGCCTTCGGAAAGAACTTCTACGCCGCTGTCGATTTCGTTGTATGACAAAACTGCCAGTTCCGGCGAAATTTGCTCTGCAATTTTTCTAAACTGCCGTCTCACCAGCGGAGAAGTGAGAATTACCGGTGTCCTGCCCTTGTTTTTCATGTTTTCTATTATAGCCCTGAGTTTGTCAAATATTGAGTGTACCTGTGTGGGCTCTATAGCAAGATATGAACCGTGCTCCGATTGTTTGGTGCTCTCTATTATGAGCTGCTCAAGGGACGGGTCAAGCGTTATGACATAGGCGACATCTTCGGGTATGAAGCGCTTCGATATCGAGCGTTTGAGTGCCTGACGTACATATTCGGTGAGCATATCCGGGTCTCTTGTGAGTGTGCCGTAATCGCCGAGCGCTTCGATAATTGATGCCATGTCGCGAATAGGAATATTTTCCGAGAGCAGGTTTGCGAGGATTTTTTGTATCTCTCCGAGAGAAAACAGTTTTGGAACAACTTCGTCCACGAGCGCGGGTTGCGTTTTTTTGAGGTTATCAACTAAAGTCTGTACTTGCTGACGGTTAAGCAGCTCATGACCGTAGCGTTTGATTATCTCTGTGAGATGCGTTGCTATGACAGATGGCGGGTCAACAGTTGAGTAACCCAGAATTTCCGCCTCGTCACGGTCGCTCTTTGGAATCCATAGTGCAGGAAGTCCAAAGGTTGGTTCAACAGTCGGTATACCGTAGATTTCTTCCTCTACTTCACCGCTGCTGAGTGCAAGCAGATGGTCAGCCATGACTTCACCTTTTGCAATTTCTACGCCCTTTATCTTAATCGAGTACTCGTTTGTGCCGAGTTGAATGTTGTCTCTGAGCCTGATGGCAGGGACAATAACCCCCATATCTATGGCGCATTGCCGCCTTATCATAACCACACGGTCAAGCAAGTCACCACCCTGAGACACATCTACCATAGGCACTATTCCGTAGCCAAATTCCAGCTCTATGGGGTCAACTTGCAGCAAAGCCGTAACACTCTCGGGCTTGCGTTTTTCCTCCGCTGCCACTTCCTCTTCGATGTGCTCTTCAACAACTTCTTCCTTTTTTATTCTGCCGCTTACTATATAACCCAGCACCATGAGTATAATCGCTATAACCCACATCGGTATAGTCGGCAGACCCGGCATAAGACTGACAAGAATCAAAAGGATTCCGCCCATAATCAGGGCATGTGGTTGACTGAGTATCTGCCTTGACATTTCAGAACCAAATGTCCCCTCTCCCCCGGAACGCGTTATGATGATACCGGAAGCTGTGGACACGAGCAGTGCAGGGATTTGAGTGATTAGACCATCGCCTATTGTGGCAAGTGTGAAAATTTGCGCTATTTCTCCAATATCTTCATCCATCGTCAAAACGCCCATGACTATGCCGCCTATGGCGTTTATGAATGTTATGAGCAGACCTGCGATTGCATCACCTTTAATAAACTTACTGGCACCGTCCATTGCTCCGTGGAAGTCCGCTTCGTCTTGAATTTTTTGGCGGCGCTCACGTGCCTGATTTTCATCTATGAAACCGCTGTTCAGGTCAGCATCAATCGCCATTTGTTTACCGGGCATCGCATCGAGTGTAAATCTGGCACTGACTTCTGCGACACGCTCGGCACCTTTGGTGATAACCATAAATTGAACTATGAGGATTACTATAAAAGCTATGATACCAACGGCAAGATTACCACCGACAACAACTTGACCAAACGCAGCGATGATTTGACCCGCATCACCTTCGTTGCCGAGAATCAGGCGCGTGGAGGCGAGGTTCAAACCGAGCCTGAATACAGTTATAAACAAAAGCACTGTCGGGAATACCGAGAAGTCAACAGGGTCTTTGATGTACAAAGAAAACAGGAGTATAATTATGCAAACAGCCATGTTGATTATGAGCAAAAAGTCCATCAACGTAGTGTTTGGAGGGAATATTATGATAACCAATATAGCAAGCAATATCAAAGCCAGCACGACATCTGATATTTTAAGTTTCATAGCTGTTCACCTCCTTCAGTAGGTTTGTATTAGTCGAGCAGATGATGGGCGGTTTGCGGAGTCTTTTTCGAGTGAACAATGGAGAGAAGACCGTTGGTGCGGTTATCGTATTTTGCCCTTTTGGCGGTAGACAAATACCAGTATATCGGCGACTGCTTGGTAGAGGTCTGCGGGGATTTCATCGTCTACTTCGCAGGCTTTGAAAAGAGCTTGTGCGAGCGGTGGGTTTTCTACAATCTGGATACCGTGCTCCGTTGCCGTTTCTCTGATTTTTCGTGCTATATAGTCTTGACCCTTTGCCAGAACCCGCGGCGCACTTGCCGTTGCATCATCGTAGCCAAGTGCTACGGCGTAGTGGGTGGGGTTTGTTATGACAACATCGGCTTCGGGAACCTTGCTCATCATGCGCATCGCGCTCATCTGCATTTGTTTTTGCCTTATCTTGCCTTTTATCTTGGGGTCACCTTCGGTATTTTTAAACTCATCTTTGACCTCCTGCTTTGTCATTTTCAAGTCTTTTTCATATTTCCACCATTGATACAGAAAGTCGGCAATCGAGATGAAGACCATGGCAATGCACATTTCAAGCGCCATCATGAAGGCATCTCTCATTATGTTTATGACCGAGCCCTCGATATCGTGTCCGATGTATGCGGCAAAGGTCTCCAGCAGAGTTGTGTAGCGGTTATATGCCACGAGTCCGACTACTATGACCTTTAAAAGATTTTTTGCGAGTTCTACCAGCTTTTTTGGGGAAATCATCTCTTTAAAGCCGTTTATCGGGTTTAGCTTGTCAAACTTCGGCTGGAGCGGCTGTGTTGTGAAAAGAAATCCAACTTGGAGAAAATTTGCTGCTACACCGGCAAGCAAAGCCACACCCAGAAGCGGAAAAACAGCAGTAAACAAGCTGAGCATCACGCGAGCTAAAATACCTAAAACTTCACCTTCTGTCATTCCTATATGCGCATTTTGCATATTGTGCGGCGAGAGAAATTCAAAGTATACCGCCTGCATATTACCAAGGAAAGTAGGGCCTATAGCGAGCAATAATCCGAACATTATTACGGTACATAACGTGGTGTTTACCTCAGTGCTTCGGCGCACTTGACCTTTTTTCCGCGCATCCTTGCGCTTTTTACCGGTCGCTTTTTCTGTTTTTTCGCCGCCGCCGCCGCCCATCGTCTCACCTGCCTTTTAAGGTTGGTCTACTGCTGCTCCCTCTGCGAAAGCTCCGAACATCAATTCTATGCCTAGAAACAGCTCTGTGAATATTCTATCTGTGAATCCTGCAAAAACCGGCAATGAGAAAGAAAAAACTATTAAACCAACGAGCATCTTCAGAGGAATGCCTACTACAAACATATGTATCTGCGGAACAGCTCTCATCATCATACCAAAGCCTATTTCAAGCGTGAGCCCTGATGCAAGTATCGGCAAAGCCATCATTATACCGAGTAAAAACGAGCGAATAAACACTTCAAGCGCTGCAAGACCTATCGCATATGATATTACCAGTGAACCAATCGGCATTGCATCAATAGTGATATGCACTATTTCTATAAGCCTTAAATGTCCGTTTACAAGGAAAAACAGTATGAGCATCATTATGTTAAGCAAGTTACCCATCATGGGGACTTGGGTCTGGTTTTGCGCATCAAACACGTTTACAATACCGAAGCCTATTTGCATATCTATTAGTTGACCTGCGGTAAATGCCGTCATGGAAAAGAAGATGTTTGTCACATATGCCAGTGCCATTCCCAGTAGTAGTTCCGCTGCACACAGCAGTATAAATCCCATGAGGGTGGCGTAATAAATATTTTCAACCTGCGGGAATCTGATAAAAAACATGAAACCCAGTGACAGTGACAAGCCTATTTTTGCCATATTCGGGACATTTACTCTACCAAAAATAGGGGAACTAATAACGAGCCCGCTCACTCTGAACATGATGAGGATAAAATAATCCGCATGTGCTAAAACTAAGTTTGCCGCTGGAAACATTTTCTTTCCCCTGTCTATTGAATCATCATTGAGCCTACGGAATCAAAAAGTCTCACTACAAAGCCTCCGATATTGCTGAAAATGAAACTGCCGAATATAATCAGGGCAAGCATAACGGTGACTATTTTTGGCACGAAAGCGAGAGTCTGTTCGTTGATTTGTGTGGTCGCTTGGAAAATTGAGACTATCAGACCGACGACCATCGCCACAATAAGCATCGGCGCAGCGCTTATAACAACTGTTGTGACTGCCTGCGTTATTATGGATATAACATCCCCTTGAGAAATCATTGTAGAGTCTCCTTTAATCTGTCCGGCGGGACAACTGCCATCGTCCCTTACGTTACCTGCACAAATGTATCCAGCATCGTACCTATAATGAGCTGCCAACCATCAATCATAACAAATAGTAAAACCTTAAACGGCAGTGATATCATAGCGGGCGGGAGCATCATCATACCCAAAGCCATCAGTGTACTTGCAACTATCATATCAATTACGATAAACGGCAAATATATGAAAAAGCCCAAAAACATCGCATGTTTTATTTCACTTGTGATAAATGCCGGAATCAGAATAGAGTTTGGGACGTCATATATGTCGTCAAATTCTTCGCCCGAAAGGTTTATGAAGAAGTTGAGGTCTGTCTCAAACACCTGCGAAAGCATAAAATCTCGCATCGGATCCATTGCCGCTTCTAAAAACTCATCCTGAGTCATATAACCTTCCGTAAACGGAACGTAGGCATCCTCGTATACCCTTGCAAAGATAGGCTGCATGACAAAAAATGTAAGGAATAACGCGAGACCTATAAGAACTTGGTTTGGAGGTGTCTGCTGCATACCGAGCGCTTGACGGACAAACGAGAGGACTATGATAATCCTGGTGAAGCCCGTGAGCATCATCAAAATTGATGGCAGAAGAGTCAAAATCGTTAGCAGGATAACGATGTCAGTCGCCTGTGCCCCTTCACCAAAGAGCGTATTGACTATCTCGTTTATCGTGCCTACATTGTCTACATTGTCAATATCTATTGGCATCAGTCATCCTCCGGCTCTTCCGGCAACTGCTCTGTATCGCTTCTTTCGGCAGCTTCTCTCATACTCTGCGAAAAATCACCGCCCGAAGACCCGGGTTCAGGCGGGAGTCCCCTGCCTGTTTTTGCGGCAATGAATGCCACAAGGCTTTTTGTGAGCTTGTTTCCATATTTCCCAACAGGAGTCATGCCCCACGGCGTAGCCGCGGCGGCTTCACTTTCTTTTGCAAGCTGCGCAAAATCCGCTGCATCAATCGTGTCGAGCAGTGTCATTGAGTTACCCGTAGTGCCTACAACGTAGACCTTACCGGCTATTTCGATAATACAAAAATTTGCGTTTCTGCCAATTGCGAAACGGTCATGGAGTCTTATATTTCTGTTGCGAACTGTGCCTAACTTTTGTCCGGAGGCTTTGGTTCCTATAAAATAGGTCACATAATAGGCTCCAAAAAGTATAATAATTGTGCCGATAATAAAACCTATTACCTGTCCGGGATCCATCATAACCCTCTAACCTCTAAAACCCTTTTTTTGTCTCCTCAGTTCGCGATTGGTGCCTTGCGTGACTCTCTGCCTTTATGATTTAGACCTGCATCCTCATAATTTCTGTGTAGGCATCAATGAGTTTGTTTCTGATTTGAAGTGCAAGTTGGAGTGCAAGCTCCGCTTTTTGTGCATCTATCAGCAAGCCTGAAAGGTCATCTGCCTCTCCCGTTAAAAGCTGTAGCATGGAAGCTCTGTCTGCATGGTCTGTCGCATTTACGTTTTCAAATGCAGCACTGAGTATGTTCGCAAAACCTCCTGTGAAGTCGTCGGTACCTGTTCTTCTTGCAGTAGAAGATGGCGGCAGTACCGGCGTGTTATTAAAAAGATGCATCAGATTTGGTGCAAGCGGATTAGGATTCATGCAAAATTATCCTCCAAAGTTTGAAAATAGTGCGTGCTATTTTCAAACGTAATTATCTGCCGATTTCCAGTGTTCTGGTTGCCATATCCTTAAATACGTTTAGTGCGGTGATGTTTGCTTCGTATGCGCGAAACGCCGACATCATGTCTACCATTTCTTGTACAACCTCTACGTTTGGAAGCCTGACCATGCCGTGTTCGTCGGCATCCGGGTGAGTCGGGTTGAAGTCGTATTTAAAATCGGACATATCTTCGCCGATATGGACAACTCGCACACCGCCACCACCTGTAGGCCGTCTTGCTCTGTGGAAAAACGATGCAAATTCTCTGTCGGAGTTGCGCTCTTGGAACACAACAAATCTTCTCCTGTACGGATCTCCGGTTTCCGTCCGTGTGGTGCTGCTGTTTGCTATGTTTTCGGCAATGACATCCATACGGAGCCTTGTCGCCGTAAGCGCAGATGCGCTGATATTCATTGAACTTAAAAATGACATTTATGATTATTCCTTCCTATGAATTACCTTGCTGTGTTTTGCGGGGAGCCGGGGCTTACGCCCCTAGAGCTTTGATTATCTGCCTTCGGCGATAGCTGTGCGCAGACGTCTTATCTCGCTGTTGAGTTTTTCTGTAACGGTGTTATAAAACAGGCTGTTTTGTGCAAGTGCTACATTTTCTGACTCAATGTCTACGTTATTGCCGTCAAAGCGCATTGAGAGCCCTCTTGTCTGGTAGAGCCGCGGCTGGACATTCAGTATGTTATCTACGCCTCTTGCCGTGGTGAATTCTCTGTGCACAGGATGAGTTCTGGTTGCCCTAAAGCCGGTAACATTGCGGGCAGCACTCGCCAAAATCGACTCAAACTCCACTGATGATGCCTTGAAATTTGGTGTCTCGATGTTTGCAATATTGTTTCGTATGACAGCGTTGCGTGTCCACGATGCCGAAAGGCTTCTCTGCATCACATCCATGCCTCTGAACATTCTATCCCACACGAGTGATACCTCCCTTATGAGTTGCTTTATATACCCGAAATCACAAAGCCGCCATAGCATAATTTTCTGTATCTCGAAAATTATACCACGGCGGCTATTGTTTGTCTATATTTTTCTTACAAATTAACGCAACATATAGCGCTTTGTCTCAACTTCTGCGTCAATTGCTACGATATATCGTGTTGGCGGTATCGGAAAATCCCTCTCGCAGCACCAAGCAACGGCTCTGCATATAGTATATTATCTACTTGATTCTTCTATATATTGAGGGTTGTACTTGCTGAAAATCGCCTTGGATTCCGCTCAAGGTTTCGCTCAGTCCAATGAACAAATACCCACCGACTTCCAGTGCATCGTGATACCTTTTTGCCAGCGCTTGTTTCGTCGGGGAGTCGAAATATATCATGACATTTCGACAGAATATAATGTGAAATTTCTTTTTGAACCTGCTGAAATTCCCCATCAGGTTGAACTGCCCGAAGTGTACACTTTTTGCCAGCACGTCTTTTATCTTGAATTTATCTTCACTTAATTTAGTGAAATACTTATCTCTCCACGCTCTCGGCAGATGCTCAAAGTGCTCCAAAGGATATACTCCTTCTTTTGCCATTTCAAGCACTCTGACCGATATGTCCGTGGCAAGTACCGTAGCATCCCAGCCCTGAATCTTCGCTCCAAACCACTCTTTAAGAACCATTGCGGTTGTGTAGGCTTCCTCTCCCGAGGCGCACCCTGCGCTCCAAATACGAAGATCCTTTGTTTTTAGGTTTTGAGTCCAATACGGCAATGCAACTTCCTGCATAAATTTGTAATGAGTTTCCTCGCGCATGAAATATGTGTAGTTGGTCGTAAGCTTTGTCATGAGCGTGTTTATCTTACCACCCGACTTGTCTCTGAAGACATCATCCAGATAGTCATGAAAACCATCAAAACCTTCCTGAATTATGTAGTTTGACAAACGCCCTTCAATCAGAGTTTTCTTTTTCTCAAGATTTACTCCAAAATTGGATTTCACATACTCAAATAAGCGCCTAAAGTCTTTCTCGGCAATTTGCATAAGTTACCCTCGCCTTCTTTCTACTTTCCTTTTTCGAGCCCATCGACATCAACTTCAAAAACTCTGTAGACATCAATAAGTTGCATAACCTCTCCCGCTGACACGCCAACTGCCTTTATGAAGTGATTTTTAACTGCATTGCCCGTTGTTTGCGGTGGGTCTTGGATGCTGTCGTCCTCAATGTCTGTAACATCACGTACACCGTCAACGAGTATTCCTACACTCATTTCATCCATACTCAAAACAATAATACAGGTTTGATCCGTGTACTCTACCTCTGTGCCTCCGAATCTGAGTCCCATATCAATTACCGGCACAACCGTTCCGCGCAAATTGATAATGCCTTTGACATACGCATGTGTGTGCGGCACCAAGGTAATGTCTTGTACGCTGATAATTTCGACGACGTAGCTGATTTCGATACCGTAACCGACATCATCTACGAGAAAAGTGAGGTACTTCCCTTTCATTACGTCCTCTGTTGTTAAACTGACATCCATCATATCATGCATTTTTTTGTCACCTTCCCTAATAAATTTCTACATCATCATATCAAGTAAGAGTCCTCTGATATCGTCAATTGCATTTAGAACTTCTATTTGGTCTGATTGTTCTTTCATGACTTCCTTCGCCAACTCATCCAGACGCTTATCAATCACTTGCACTGTGGCGATATAACGATGTCTGCCCCGAGAGGCATATGCATCCTCTCTGGAGAAAGTATATCCGTTACTGACGATTTCGTCAAGAAATTCTCGTATAAGTCTGCGATATTTTTCAAATTCCCGTACATCCACCCTGTCGCTCAGGCGTGCGGCTTGCTCTTCTATCGCTTCTCGCATCTTGCTTAAACGCTCGGCGTACATTTCGTTTGACAACTCGGTAAGTGTTCTGCGAAATACTTTTGTGTCTCCATCGCCCTGATTTCCGGCATCAGTGTTGCGAACAGTCACAACTCCGGATTCCGTGGCTTTCTGCCCCTGAACTCTCATGCTCATATTATATCACCTGCCTAGCGGGTATTTGTATATAAATTATGTCTTTTTGTCAAATTTTTCGGAACTGTTCGGTACTGCCTGTGCATACCCTCCGATGACTTTTCTTTTTGAGCTTTGCGTTTCTATTCTCTCTGCGTAATCTTGAGATTTATGTCTCAATTCTTCAACATTTCTGTTGTTTTGATCGTTGCACTCCGCAAGAATTTGCTTTATTTTACTTTTGAGCTCGTCTATTTTAACTACCATTTCGTAATCTGAGGACGAAACGCAAGATTGCATCAGGGGTGCTGATTCCTGATGCAATCCGTTGATTTTTTCTATGAGTTCTTGCCTTTTGTCAAGCAATTTGCCCAGTTCTTCAAACTCATCTTTTTCAATATGCCGTGCCTGCTCATCCGTGAGCTTTTTCATTTGCTCCAGCAAAACCCGTTCTTCACCTAAGAGCTTTAATAGTTTCCCTTCACCAGAAAGAACAATATCGCTCACGCTAACTCCTCTCCAAGCTGTACCTGTCCCCTACTCATTGAACTGATTTCTTTCCACGCTTCTCTGATGTTGTCTACCATGTCAATGACAGCATCCAGCGGTTCGGCATCTTTTTTGGTATTTGCATGAACCAAACTGGTGAGAGCAAAGTCATACAAACTCATAAGTTCATTTGATATCTCGTAACTCATGTCAAGGCTGTTAATCAGCTCTGTGACAATCATCTGTGCTTTGACAAGGTGCTTGTGGGCGAGTGTCACATCATGTTTTAGTATGCCGCGCTTACCGAGTACAATGTTTTTCTTCAGTGCATCATAGAGCATAACAATCAGGTCAACAGGCCCGGCAGTCAGCACATCTTGTTTTTTATACGCATCCTGCGGACGCGTGTTTATCATTACCATTCCTTGCTGCATTTCTCTAAACCACCCTTACTACTTAGCGATTCGGTTTTCGGGACGATTGTCATTGTCCCTTGTATTATCACATCGAGCCCAGCATTGAAGTGAACCATGCTCCTTGATTTTGCATATTGGACATTGCTCCTTCCATTGCGGCAAACTGCCTGAAGAGCCTGTCTTCTTCTGCAAACATTCTAACCTGCATTCTTTCAATCTGCTCATTTGTTCGTCTGAGTGAATTTTCGAGGCTGGTCAGCGAGTCCGTCTGCATTCTTGTGAAGTCGTTGAAGCGTTCGTTAAGACGGTGTATTAAGCCGACACCTTCGTTTCTGCCTGTCTCCGGATTGACGTCGATTCTTGCGAAGATATCTGCCACCATTTCGGGATCTCTCTCAAGAGCTGCTCTGAGGCGCTCTTCGTCAATCATGACTTGTCCGCCGGTTCCGTCTCTGTGTGTGCCTGTTGACAGACCTATTTGTGATGCAGATACCGGTCTGCCGTCTATTTGCATTCCTTCAATATTGTTGAAGAACTCTCTGCGTATGCCGAAAGCGAGCCTTTCAAGTGAGTTATCGTTTCTCATTATGCCGATCCTGGCGACTCTTTGCCACTCATCAACTTGCCGCTCTGTCATGCCTTGCTTTTCTTCGTCGGTCAGGGGTCTGTATGAGCGTTGTGCACGAGACTGTCTTTCGCTCGTAAGGGTTTCAAGCCTTGAGACAAGAGTGTTGTAGGCATCTATGAACGCTCTGATTGCATTGAACGCCTCATCTGTGTTGCGCTGAAAACTTACGTTTATAGGTTCCGGAGCCGGAGGCGGAATTAGGTTTCCGGCTTCATCTTGAGTGTACTCACCTACAGTGGTGTGGTTAAGTGTAATGTCCAGACCGCGGAACTGGAATGTGTTGGTGTTTCGCTCAACGCGTTCGCCGTTGATGTATGCGACAGCCATGCTGCCTTCAGTAGTTTCGGCGGCAGCGCCCGTCAAGCCGAACAGGGAGAGCATATTTCCGCCTGCGCCGTCTGAGACAGAAAGACCGGTCGATATCATAATAGGGTCACCGCCGGCATCATACATGAGATTACCGTCATCATCGGTCTGCTGGACCGAATCTCCAAAGGTGCTTCCGACTGTATTTGACTCTATGGTGAATCTGTCGGTGAGTCTGTTGTAAGTCATTGTAACACCGAGGTTGCTTCTGTTGACTCTTTCCATCAAAGAGGTCATAGACTCCCTGCTGTCTACTGTGAAAGTCTGCGAACGACCATTATTGGAGACAGTAAACTCCGTGGTGAATCTTGGAAGATCGCCGCCGTTTGTGGCAGCACCGACACCTCCGGCAATGTTTGCTTGGCGCGATACTTCGATATCTGCGTAGATAAAGTTTCCGGCACCATCTGTGGCATATTCGTTGTTTTCATCAAGGGTTCTAACCTGAATTGTTGCAGTTTGTGTAAGTACCAAGCTATTAAGGTTTTGGTTAAACGGATTATTGGCACGCGGATGCGGGTCGTCGCCTTCCTCGGCCTCGGGGATGACTTCGACAAGCGACAAAGTGCCGTTGGCGTTTCTGTTAAGATCAAAAGTCATTCCGTCTGCCTCGAACCGTGCAAACGAAGCAGTACCTGATGTTACCTCACGAGGTATCATCCCAATCTGGGTACCGTTTAGAGTTATATTGCGGTCTCCGCTGTCATCAGCAGCAGGTACTACTGCAAGCACAACACCATCGCCAAACTGGATAGAAATGGTTCCATCGTCTTGCCTTGTCACCTGTGGATTACCGGCAGCACCCGCATCCTGACCGGGGAGGGCAAATGAGCCGGTTGCGTCGCTCCATGAGCCGCCCGCAGCATTGTCCGGGTCGTTAAGGGCAGCCATGGCTCTTTCCCACTCAGACTGGCTTATATTTGCTGTTACAGGTACATCCTCGTATTCCATGACAGGGGTGTCGTCGGGATTAAACATGAGATTACCGTCCTCGTCACGCGCCTGTCGTGGTATTTGCACTGTTTGGGTCGTTTGTACCGATGTTGTGAAATTTATTCTGTTATCATTTCCGGGAAATCTTAATGCGCCTACTCCCGAAGCCGGGTTAAGACCTGCTCCGCCTACACCTGTCACACTGTTACCGGAGCCAATTCTTGCGCCTTGCGCCAGAGACTCAATGCGGTCGATTCTCATAGAACCAACCGGAGTGTTTGTGCTTGTTCTGATTGATACCGCACTTGAATTCGCTCCGTTGATGTTTGCTACCGTGGAGTTGAATGTGCGGCGGGACAACAGCGGGTTCATAGCGTTGGCTGACGCTGTCATGAAATTACGCTGCAAGGCTGTAATTTCATCACGGATACTGTTGTGCGTTTCTTGACGCCACTGGAGTATCGTCCTGTCGCGTGTTCTGTTGTCAATTCTGAATTGATGCATCCTGAGTGTTTGCTGGATAATCATATCCGTATCCATTCCGGATGCGAGACCCATCATTCTTATTGGGGAATGTCTGTTCATTGGGTTAATCATAATTTTCACCTCAAATCCTTTTGATTTTTTTAGCTTTCCGTCAGTCCTCCTTGACAGACACAGATACCTCTGTATCTTTTATCGTAGCTTTTGTAGCGTTACTTTAGCTTTTTTATATTTTTTTTCCGAATTTTATTAAAATTCCGTTCAGCGTGTCTGTGTCTGCATAAACTTGTCCCGACCATGAGCCGTATTCGTACTCAATTTCAGCGGTTGTTCCAAGTTGTGGTCCTGCATTTTTCCTTATTGTTTCAACAAGCCTGCTTATTATTGCATCAGCACTTCTTTTTCCGAGTTCCACATACATTATGGCAAAAATCCCGTCCCCTGCATATGCAGGTACGTCTATCTCCCTAAGAGCATCTGAAATCGTCTTTGCCGCACTGCGCAGCAGCTCTGCCTGTCCGGTGTTTTTTTCGCCCCCGCTTTTTACCGACACTGCCGCAAATGTCATGGAGCCTCCGTACCTGCGCTGCCTGTAGAGTTCCCTTGATATTTGCTTTTTCATGCCATCCAGATTGAGCATATCAAACTCGGGGTGAAATCCTGCTTTATATTCTTCCCAGCGCTTTTCGACTTCGCTTTTTCTTTTTGATTCAAAGCGTTTGTCGAACGAGCGCGTGAGTTCTGTCACTTCCTTGTAACCGAGGAAAACTCCCCAGTTTCCATCTTCGTTTATAACAAGTTTATCTATGTCGCCTGATTGTTTTTTGTTGTCAGTGTAGTCATCTTCCGTGACCATCACCCTGAATTTTCTCGCGTGGAACGATTTATCGCCGCCCCATGTTATGACAGCTACCGAAGAGCCTCCGGCTATTTGGAATTCCCGCATAGGATATAGCCTTGCAACGGATTCGCGCCATTTTATGAAAGCCTCAAGCGTTATGTTCTTTTTGTCATATGCGCTTAAAAAGCCATATGATTTTTCGTAGTCAAACGAGTTTAGTGCCACAAAGTAATTGTGCAAAACTTCCCTCGCATCTTCTTCTGCTTCCTGACTGACCGCTACTCTTTCGGCGGTTTTTTGTCTGTGCGCCTCCGCAGCTTGCGCTCTCGCATCTTGATGTGGCGAGGGTGACGTTTTTCTTTGCGGCTGCGGTGGGGGTTGCTGAGTATGCCTCGGCGGCGGAGGTTGCTGACTTTGTCTCGGCGGCGGCGGAGGCGGACTCTGCCGCGGCTCCCCTGCCGGGTATCTTTTTACGGGACGAGTGAACGTCTGACGGCTTCTAAAGCTCTCTTCGCGTTTAAATTTATCGCGTAGCACTGTGTAGGCGATGTTGATTTGCTTCATCAACTCTTCGGCTGCCGGGTCGTCGCTAATATCCGGGTGATATTCCCTGCAAAGCCTTCTGTATGACGAAGTGACATCGGCCATTCCGGCTCCGACTTTTACACCTAGCACTCTATAGGATTCGAGTAAGTTGCCCATCTTATCCCTCTGTTCCTTTATTTCTACCAGTATCATGAAACTAAATGATTATCTCATATCATAGTTTCTTTTTCAATATATATCTTCGGAATTTATTATTTTTTACATTAGCTTAATTTTTTGTTTATTATTGAAAAAGCGGTCCGAAGCATGGGGACGGGCGTTGCCTCACAGCACTATTCCTATGGGGCAGTGGTCGCTGCCGTATATTTTGGGTAGGATGAACGCATCTTTGACCGATTCGGTTAGTCTGTTTGAGCCTAAGAAATAATCTATGCGCCAGCCTACGTTTCGCTCTCTTACGCCCGCCATGTAGGACCACCATGTGTAGGCATCTGTTACATCGGGGTTCCTGTGCCTGAAGAAATCTGTGAAGCCGCTGCCTAGCAGTGCGGTCAGCTTTTCTCTTTCTTCTATGGTGAACCCTGCGTTTTTTTCGTTGCTTTTGGCATTTTTTATGTCTTTTTCCGTGTGGGCACAGTTTAGGTCGCCGCAGATTATTACCGGCTTGGTCTCATCCAGTTTTTTCACATACTTTCTGAAATCGTCCTCCCACTTCATTCTGTAGGAGAGGCGAGCCAACTCTCTTTGGGCATTCGGGGTGTAGACGTTTACAAGATAGAACCCCTCGTATTCCAGCGTTATCACTCTTCCCTCGCGGTCATGCTCGTCTATACCCATGCCGTAAGTGTCACTCAGCGGCTCTACACGGGTGAATACCGCTGTGCCGGAGTAACCTTTTTTCTCGGCACTGTTCCAGTACTCTTTATAACCGCTTAGGTCAATCTCTGCTTGACCTCGCTCCATCTTGGTTTCTTGCAGACAAAATATGTCTGCATCTATTTCCAAAAATGACTCCATAAAACCTTTTTTGAGGCAGGCTCGGAGTCCGTTTACATTCCATGATATTAATTTCATTATTTTGCAAGTCCTCTCCGCACTTTTTCTCCGTATGATTTATCCATTTCGCTGACAAACGCAAGCACCTTTGCCACTGCATCATACATTTCGGGTGCAATCTCGTCTCCTACACTTATTTGCGATAACATATTTGTGAGTCCCGGCTCACGCATTACCGGCACCCCTGATTCTTTCGCCACTTGAACGATTTTTTCCGCAAGATGCCCCTCACCGAATGCCGATAGTATCGGGACTTCATTTTCCGACGGGTCATAACTTATAGCTGCCGCTCTTATTTTTTTGTTTGGATTTCCTGACATTTGTTTGCCTCACCACTTTATGTCTATGCCGGTCTGTTTTTTGCCTTGATAGCGATCCAGTGCTGTTAGTGCGTTTAGGGGGGTTGTCTCTTCTTTGAAAAGTTTGATATTTGTGGCTACAAGCCTGAATCCATCCTCATCAAGCAGCCGGTGAAGCAAGACTGTGTTTTCGCCGAAGTGCTTTTTCTCCGTTTCTCCACGCACTTCCATGTTTAGGGTTACATCTTTACCCTTTATATTGAGCAATGCTTCCCAGCGACCCATGAACTCTAAATCTATAGCCATAAGAATATTAACATTTTCTGAGTCGGCTTGTCTACGCCCTTTTCTTTTGAAAATGTATAATTCTGCTGATTTTCGCTGATCATTTTGCGAAACAGGCATCTGCATGTATACAAATTGTTCGATGTTGTTGAGTGTCCTCACATGATCCATCAGTCTGTGTGTCTGGCTCAGCAGCTCTGTTTTTGTATTCTGGTTTGAGCTTGAAACCGCCTCTTCAAGCATCGCAAGTCTTGCAAAGAGTTCTTCTCTGGCATGACGAAGCTCCGTTCCTGCATTTGCGCCGCCTGCATCAATTTTTGTAAACAGCTTTTCTATCTGTGCCTCCAGTGTTTCGCCATCCGCTGCTCCCACCGTGTCTCCGGCGACTCGCAAGAGCATTTCGGAAAACCGCTCAAGTGCTGAATGCGGAGTGCCGCTGAACTCGGGAACCTGTGATAAAAGTTGTACTACCATGCTCCTGAGACCTGATTCAGGGTTTTGGGATAACGGCGAACCGGGACTGGCAAGCCCATCCCCCACGGGCGGCTCGGCAGCGAGTGGGGTTGCAGCTTGCGGTACGTCCGGACGGGCGAATCCGTCCCCAAGGGGCGTAGGCATGGTTGCAGTTTGCACATTCGCGGGACGAGCGAGCCCGTCTCCTATGGCAGGCTCGCCGGTTGGCATATTATTTGAGAAATTTTCGCCGATTAAAGTCCCGGGCAAAGTAGATGCTTGTGTCCCCTGCAACACTTGCGGTTGCTGGGTTTGCGCCGTGCCTTGCTGTGTTGCGATTTCACTATTATTCCCTACTTGTGATAAATTTTCTGCAACATTTATCACATTTGTTTGCATATTACCTTCGCTTTGTGTTATAATACCTTGACTGCCTGATGAGGGTGCTTGATTAAGGTGATTTAAAGCCTCCATCAGACTCGACGAATTCTTTACAATAGCAGCGAGAAGGTTAGTTAAAGGTGCTGTATTTTGAGTTTGTGTTGCCTCCGGGTTTGCTATGCTCGGCTCCCCCATTGACGAAATGAGCTTTGCTATCAGCGCATCAGTTTTTTCTCCGCTTGCGAGCATTCGCAAAGCCGCTTGCATTATATCCGGGTCGTCTGTCAGTTTGTTCGACACCAGAAATGCCGCCTCGTCAAGTGTAAGTTTTGGATTTAGTGCCATCAAATCTCTCATAAGCGCAGCAGATTTTTCATTGACAGGCATACCAAGTTCCGACAATTTACTCGCATAAGGTGCAAGGCTCTTATCTGAAAACTCTCTTACTATACTTCTCTCGGCGAGTGATAAGTCATCTTCCGCAGTTTCCGCGGAACTAAAAGATAAAGAAATCCGGTCATTGTCTTTCTCCATTACTTCAAGTACCAGCGCATCTCCCACAGATAACCTCAAACCGGTATCCAGTTTCGCGCTGAAGCTATGACCGTTTTCCATTTTAAGCGTAAGCATACCGCTTTTGTCTCTTGAGACAACCTCCGCTCTGAGCACATCGCCTTTTCTTAGGGAGTCAAGCCCTGAACCTGTACCCGCTTTTAATTTTATACCTCCCGTGGCAAGGAGTTGCGATGTATCTACCCTCATAAATTTTCTCCCGTTTATATTTTCTTAACAATTTTCGTGTATTTTTATTTTATGCTTATACAATATCAATATATTTATCTATCGGCAAAAACTCCGCAGGACTTAAGTATTCCAAATGTAACACAAAAGTGAGGTAAGTGCGACAATGAATATTAAAGAAGACAATAACCTTGCAAAACACCTTGACGTTTTCAAAGAAATTGGTAATATAGGAGCCGGACATGCCGCCTCTGCTCTCGCGGGACTTCTCAACAAAAGGATAACCATGAGTGTCCCTGATGCATCTGTGGTTTCATTTGACGAAATTTTAGGCGTTCTTGACGGACCTGAAACCCTTGTTGCAGGCGTATTGATAGATTGCGCAGGCGATCTCAACGGTTACATTCTTCTCCTATTGTGCATGAAAGATGCAATGTCAATGGTAGCACAAGCTCTTGAGGAGACCGAGCGTGATGTCACTGACCCTGATTTTGAACTCACCGATTTAGAGCAAGATACGCTTCTCGAAATTTCTAATATACTTGTCGGTTCATTTTTAACAGCAATCACGGATTTTTCAGGTTTAAGCGCAATACCCGCTGTCCCGCAACTGTCGGTTGATATGCTCGGTGCTATTTTGAGCATCGCAACCATAGAGTACGGCAAGATAGGTGACTCTGTGTTGTTCCTGAAAACACAGTTTAATGACCTTGCCGGAGATGTAAACGGACATTTTTTCTTGATTCCTGACTACAATTCGTATAAAATGCTTATTACTGCTTTAGGGTTGGACGGCTGATATGAGAGGAATTAGTATTTACAGCTTGACAAATTTCAGCAGAATCGGAGGTCTTTTATGGCAGTGTTAGTTGTTGGCATGGCGGATCTAAAGGTCGCTAAAGCTCCCGATACCCTCACAACATTGGGCCTGGGCTCGTGTGTTGGGATTACACTTTTCGATAAGAAAAACAAGATTGGCGGAATGGCGCATTGTATGCTTCCCACCTATAAGGGCTTTGAGGGGCAAAACAAGGCAAAGTTTGTTGACTCAGCCGTTGTTGAATTACTCAACCAAATGGTCAGAATCGGTGCTTCCAGAGCTGGTCTTGTTGCAAAAATTGCCGGTGGTGCACATATGTTTGGCAAAAGTCAAAACAATGATTTGCTAAAAATAGGTGAACGCAACGCAGCAGCAGGACTTGCTGTTTTAAAGCAGCTCTCAATACCTGTGCAAGCAAACGATACAGGCGGTACTCATGGTAGAACCATAGAGCTCAATCCGGAAACCGGAGCACTTAGTATAAAGACCGTTGGATTAGGTACAAAATCTATATAATTTGGTTTTATATCCATCCCATGGAAATTATAATCGTTTACACGTTCGTTAGAGAAAAATTGTTTAACTAGGAGGATGAACAATGGCAACAGTCTTAATCGTTGACGACGCAGCATTTATGCGGATATCGATTAAAAACATGCTCACAAA
>WQTE01000012.1 GCA_009786445.1 Oscillospiraceae bacterium
CTCCTTACCACACCCTTTTTATTATAGCATGGCTTCTTTTCTTGTCTATCTATACTTGGTTATTTTTTCGCTACCTCGTGTCTACGAATAGTTTAGCAGCAAAAGTGTTAATCAGTTTGTATCACAGCTTGTCTCCTCGTGTTTTAACACAATATTGTTGCCGCTTAGTATATCATACAGTCGTCCACATGTGCAAGAAAAGTCATCACCGAGCCGCAAGCCGCACACGCATACCCAGCCGACTTGCCTGGCAGGCACACCTAGCATAAGAGCATAGTTTGGCACATCGCCGGTAACAACTGCTCCTGCTCCAATCATTGCCCAGCTCCCGATGGTATTTTCGCACACAATTGTTGCATTTGCACCTATTGAAGCGCCATGCTTTACCAGTGTTTTTGTGCGATAATTATGCCCCTTCGGGTGCTTGCTGCGCGGAGTCAGGTCGTTGGTAAATACACAGGAAGGACCGCAGAATACGTAATCCTCCAACTCAACACCGTCGTAAAGAGATACGTTATTTTGGATTTTGCAGCCATCTCCAATTTTGACATTTGCGCCAACATAAACATTTTGCCCTATTATACAGTCTTTACCTATCGGCCCTGCGCCTTCCTGGACATGGCAGAAGTGCCAGATTTTAGTATTATCGCCGATAGACACACTGTCATGGACATAGCTACTTTCGTGTGTGAAATAATTATTGCTTATTATGTCTTTTTTCATGTTCAATCCTAACTTGTACTATATTGTGATAGCAACAGTACAATTTTATTTGCTGCATTTCCGTCGCCGAACGGGGAACCTTTTTTAGAAAAATCAGGTTTTACATTCAGCTTTGCCAAAATCTCACTCGATTCGGCGGCTGAAATTTGATTCACGTTACCCCTCATAGTTTCAGGCCAAACAACGTGATCCAGTATCGTAATGCACTGTTTGTCCAAAAACCATGCTTCCCGCTGGAGTCCGCCTGAATCCGTTACAACCTTAAGTGCTTCGCTGACTAACCACAGGGACGTAAGATACCCAACCGGATCTACCAATAAAACATTACGAAATTTGTACTCTGAAAGTATTCTGGTTGCTCTTTCTTTGGTTCGCGGATGCACAGGGTAAATAGTTGGGTAATCCAAAGAGTTCATAGCTGTGAGTATCTCAAATAACGGTCTATCGGTCTCCGTATTTTCCTGACGATGGCAGGTCAAGTAATAAAATTTCTGGGGTAGCGTGACAGTATTTCCATCAAAATTAGTTAATGTGTGCTTCATATGGTTCACTCGTTGCTGATAGTAAATTGTAGCATCGTACATCAAATCACCTGCAAAATGCACATTTTCTGTAATGCCTTCCTTTGCCAGCTCAGCTATGGAGCTTTCTGTACAACACATCAGTAGCGTTGATATTCTGTCTGTTAAAATGCGGTTAACTTCTTCAGGGTTATGGAGTGTGTGCATACGGACACCCGCTTCAATATGGCAAACAGGGATATGGAGCTTAACAGCGGCAAGTGCTCCTGCAAGCGTGGAGTTCGTATCCCCATACACCAACACAATATCAGGCTTGGTATCAATGAAAACGTCTTCAAGATTAGCAAGCATGGCGCCAGTCATTTTTCCATGATTGCCACCTGAGATTCCAAGATTATAATCGGGCTTCGGTATAGATAGCTCAGAAAAAAACAGCTCAGACATGTTATAATCGTAGTGCTGACCTGTATGAATCAGTAACTCATCATGCTCATCACGCAGTTTACGTGAGAGCATTGCTGCTTTGATGAATTGCGGTCTCGCTCCAATGATTGTTGCTATTTTCATATATTTAAAACCTCGCTTAAGCTCAAACAGCCTTCGCATCAGCATTTGCATAATGCTTTTCAACCAAATCTATATGTTGTTGTGTGATATTTTTATGATTATATTTTTCTATATACTCCAAATTCGGTTCAAAAAGCGGCGGTTCTCCTCTAATAAAGCGCTCGTATTGCATCAAAATATATGACTTCAATGCCGGATAGTCCTGCCTATCAGTAGGCTCTTCCCACACGATACCAACATTCGCTTCCATTATCATTTCCTTCAGTTTGCTATTAGGCAAGTTGCCGGTGATTGTGCACAAAATAGGCTTACCTATCATTAGTTGTTCATAAAATTTCCCTGTAATCACGTCCGTGTAACCGAGTCTATTCCATGAAGCTGAAATCAATATAGTACTTTCCATTTGCAAGCGCAACGCCTTATATCTGTCAACAAACCCATGAATCACTGATTCGTCATTTAAGTTAAACTGAGAAACTTGACTTAAAAATTCACTTTCATGCTTTCCTGCATAGTTTATTGCGATGTTATCCCGGCTAATTTTGTTTTCATCTATTAATTCCCTTAAGGCTCTGAATATAGTGCGCAAATCTCTTTCGCCACTATATAGGTGACCTGTATAAGTAAGAGTAAACTTACAGGATGGTGATGCATCGACTATATAATTTAATTCATCTCTGTCAAAACCATTGTAAAAAACACATAGCTTTCCTGTTTGCCTTCCGACAAACATTCTTAAACAAATATCAGAAACCCCTGTGATAGCATCCGCAGTTTTTACTACTCTGTGAACGTATTTTTCGTAATTTCTAGTCCCGCGTTTTGTAAGCTGATCATCAATCATTGGGTCACCAAAGTTAGAAATCCAAAATGCCTTTAGGTTTTGTTGTCTTATTGCATCGGCAGCAATATCTAAATAATAATCAAGTCCGAAAGGAGCATAAATAACATCGTAATGCTTTGGATTTTTAAGTATATATTTAGTGGCTATTTTGCTTAAATTTTTATGAATAGAATGACTATACCCATAGCTAAAATACTTATTTAAATAGCTAAAGATTTTATGAAAAAATCTGCTTTTTGTTTTCTTGCCGTGTGGTGAGGGTGAAAGGGTAACAGCTTTTCCGGAATGTTTAAAGCTTCTGAATATTTCAAATATAGAAAATTTTAGCTTTGCCAATGATGTAAGCTTCAAAACAATATGGTTATCAACATATTGTAAATCTTTTTGAAGTAATGGGTCAACTAGCCCATGTGCGATAAAATCATACTCAGTTGTAATTGCGGTTATCTCATATCCTGCGTTAAGCTTAAGGTATTTTGCAACTTTTGTGGGACGGATAGCCCCAATGGCGTTATCAGGTGCAAAACAAAGAGAGAGTATGAGAGCTTTTTTCACTATAGTTTTTCCTCCTTGTTTTTGTCAATCTGTACAACATTAGTTTCGCTAACAATAAAAATAGGTCTCCTCTTAGTTTCAATATAAATCCTAGCGATGTACTCCCCAATGATTCCAAGCAACATGATGATAATCCCGCCGATAAACAGTATAAGCGTAGTGATGGTAACAAAACCTCCACCTGCAATTCCAAAAAAGATTGCGCCTATCAGATTGTGTATCATATATGCAAAGCCTGCGATTAACACAAGAAACCCTATAAATGTAGCAAACCTAAGCGGTGCAGTGGAAAAAGACACAATCCCGCTTATAGCATATCCAAACAAACTCTTAAGCTTCCATGTTGACTTGCCAATCTCGCGCGGAACGCTTTGGCAAGCTATGAGCTTGGTTTTAAATCCAACCCACTCAAACAGACCCTTTGTGAAACGTTCCCTCTCACTTAGAGAAATCACAGCATCCACCATCTTGCGTGTCATCATCCTAAAATCCATAACACTTTGATAGATTTTAACATCAGACATACGGCTGAAGAGCCAGTAAAATCCTTTGGAGAAAACTGTGCGAAGCAGCGGTTCTCCTTTTCTCTTTTTACGGTATGTAGCACAAGAGTCATAACCTTCGCTTATCACTTCAATCATATTGGGGATAGTGTTCGGCGGATGCTGCAAATCTGCATCCATGAGTACAACTAAATCGCCTGTCGTTGCTCTGAGGCCAGCGTAGATTGCAGCCTCCTTGCCGAAGTTGCGAGATAATGATATGTATTTCACTTTCTCCTGACCATGAAAATCTGCAAGCTTCTTGATTTCAGCCAGAGTATAATCAGAACTACCGTCATCGACTAAATAGAAAGTGAATGTATATCCCTCCACAGCGGAAAGGACACTTGAAACCTCATTATAAAACAAAGCCACGCATTTCTCTTCATTATAACAAGGGGTCACAATATCTAGGTGCTTTTTCATTTTCATCTCCGTTTATCATTTCGTTCATGTCGTTAATACAAACTGTACCCAACGAGTATTGTCTATCTGCCAGTATGGAAATCGATTACCTAACATTAAAGCTTAACCACTGCAGAAGAACTCCAAGAATACGATCATCGTGAGACATTCCAAGTTCAAGCGGTGAAGCAGGATTTTCTACCTCAAATCTAACACGTACACTATAACCCCAATTATGCTCTCCAAGCAACTCTAGCGGGAGATTCAAAACTATCTCATTATTTAAAGATATATCAAAACTACCAAAGTAACTATCACCCACGTAAACCATAAGATACGGATCTTGAAAAGGAAGAACTCCAAGCGTTAATTCAGCTTCGGTAGCTCCATCAAAAACGTCTGATCCAGAAACTTCAAAACCAATCTCAGCAGTATTACCAATGCTCCAAACTCCCCATTCATCGATATAGCTCCAACCGGAAACTAGAATGTCAAGAAAACGATTTGCTTGAGAAGCTACATCACCACTTCTCACAAAATTGCCTAATAAACGATTTGAGGACACCTGAGAATCAATAATCGAAACTTGATCAATCCTTATCCCGTCTGCTTCAACAAAAATTCCTTCACTTCCTATCCCGGTTAGCGGAATCGTAAATGAGCCGTAATAAACACCTCTCATCTCTCCGTTAACGTGCACTTCCGTCACATAATTCGACAATAATCCAACTACTCCCCCTCGCAGTATTGGCTGTGTGGGAATAGCAAAAAACTCGTTGCCGACAAAGTATGAATCGATTCTTCCGTATATAACAACCTCATTAGCACTATCATATCTCAGCAGGTATAAATTGTCAACATAGTTCATATCAGGCATCCCTGTGACAAAATGTAATGTTCTTCCTGTTAAATGAATCGGCAACCTAGACACTCTGGACATATCTCCATAAGGCGGGGAAAAGCCTTGCAGTAAAATATGTGCACCATCTTCAGTATTAGCAAAGTATTCAGATGAAACCATGTCTCTAAAAGCAACGCGCCTTCTTGTAATGGCTTCAAAAGTTTCTATATTCCTCTCGTTAACAAATCCAACAAAAACCGTTGTCATGAACACAACAGGTGCTAGAACTATTAAAAGTAGTTTTTTATAACCACATAATTGATATAGATAAACAAGCAGTACCACAATAACTAAAATAAACCAGAAATAACTGTGATACGAAGGAATATGACCATTTACAACTTGGGTCATAATTAGTTCGCTCCACATGGGCGTTAGTGCCAGCGGTATCGGCTTTATAAAAGCAGCCGTCAGCGATACTAGGCAAGCTGCCACCACCTGTTTCCCTGTTATATTAATCTTTTTTACTAAAACTGCACAAAACAGAACAGTTGTGCAAAACGCCATTATTAGGCGCGCCTCGCTTACCTCTGTTATGTCAAAATGGTTATAATGACCGTGCCTTATAAAGTCGCCGAGCGGAAATAGATTCGTAGCCATTCTCCAGATAACTGTTGGAGCATTGCTTAAGCTTCCACTCAAGTATAATGTGCTGCCGCCATAATGAAATGCACCTCCATGAAACATTCGAAAAACCGCAGGTTGAAACCATAAACTGAAGAGATAATAAACGCCGGCAATTATATGAAACCTGAGCGTGTAGAGAATGTTCAATAAGTTAGCGAGTGAAAATCGCTTCATTTCATCTTTTGGTTTTATGCAAAGCAAATATATTGGAAATAAAACTGTATACATCAAGAAAGATTCATATGAAAAAAATGCCGTTACTAATAATAGTGCACTTACAGGTAAATGCCATTTCTTAGGCTTCTCGAAAAAACGCAGAAACAACTCGACGGATATTAAAAAGCGTAGTATGCCTAAATCAACCCAAAGTGGATATGCGACAACAACTGTCCTGTCGTGATTAGCAGATAAAAATGAATAAAAAAGCGCAACTATAAGGACTCCGAAATATAAGCGTTTTTCATTTGAGCTAATCCTTTTGGAAACAATATATGCAAAAAATGCGGCATTGACCAACCGTATCACTTGCTCAAGTAATAGCACATATAAAGCCGTGTTGTTTGAAAGTGTGACAATTCTATCAAATGCACCAAAAGGTAATGCTTGAATCCAGTTTATCAAGGAAAATCGGGCCCTCGGAGACCCTCGCCACCCCAGAAGGGAATTTAACCAATTATCGAACCACTCAGACCACGTAGTGGTGTGATGAAGATTATATCCTGTTATGACATCATCGTTTGTGAATGCAATATTTCTAAACGAATACGCAAACACAAAAACAATAATACTTAGTAGAGCAAACATGAATGCACGTTCAGGGAATACTTCTGATGCAGTAATTTCCTTGAAACGTTTTTTATATAACATGACTGTATCAGTTTTGAAAATCGGGATATAAAACATTGCAGCACTCAGCAACAACGCAAGTGCAAACACTACCCAGTGCCGTAGTGGCAACACAACAAAACCTCCCTGCCATGGGAAATAGACACCGGTGTGGCGGCCGTGGAGCAGTGAATACATGGTAAACGCTGCCAGTGCTGATAGTACACTAAATAAAATTACTTTAATTGATTGTTTACTTAGCATTTCTGCAAACCTACTGTTCCTCATTATGGTCCCCTATCTTTGATTTATAAGTGCAAGTTCATCAACAAACTGGTAAAAGTAGTTCGGACTCTTTATATTGAGCAATTGGTCTTTATTACTGTTAAAATGTTTAGAAAATTCGCGCCTGTTTGAATGCCAATCTCCAAATAACTTTTATCTTGGGAGACTTTCAGAAGGCTTTGTATTATTTTTGTCCTCGCCATCTTGATATCTTCCTTTCCCATTTTTTAGCCAAATATTTACAAGCATAGTCAAAAACCCATTTTATATCAATAAATGCATTATAGCAAATAAACCTTGCTAAGTTATCCAATATAACTCGCTTTGTATGTACTTCATAGTCCATAGATAAAATGATAAAATCCCTCATTTCTAGTGCAAGTTTCTTTGGGTTTAATTCATTCATAGCATAATTAAATGCATTTTTGCTAATTTTTTCTCGTAATTTCTGGTTTTGTATAAGTTCGCCAAGCTTGTGTATCAAATCCGATTCTAGTAAATCCTCGTCTGTTGTAACCTTGATGCAAGCCTCGGAAGGCAACTCTCCAAATGAGCCTACATTGCTAACCACACATGGTTTGGCACATGACATTATGCGAGCAACTGCTCCTGAACTCTCGCCATTGTAGAAGCTTCTCAGATTTATGCAAATGTTACTTACTTGGATGTAATCATAAAATGTATCTAGCTCCACATGACCTGTGATAGTCACGCTATCTTTTAAATCTAAGTCTGATAACAACCAGTTTATAGTTTCAACCATATCTGAATCAATGTTTCCAACAATAATAAAACGAATTTTTTTATCATATATCTTGCGAAGATGTGAAACAACTCTTAAAATTATGTCAATATGCTTATAAGCTGTTACTCTACCAAAAGTAGCTAAAATTAGCTCGTTTTTCTCTATATTAAGCTTACTAAGTAAGTCTTCACTGCTTTCCGTTTTTAAAGGAACATTCACACTCAGGTTTATCACCTTGTACGGTATATACCAGCTTTGCTTTAACAGTCCCTTTTTTGCATAGTTATTATGTATTATGACACCCAAGGACTTTTCGATAAGATACTTGTTTACCGGATTCGAGTTTGTCGCATACCCGAAGAGTTCATGGCTTGGGTATACCTCAGATATTGAATTTGCCTTCGCATACTCTTGTATATCCGGGGACAACAGCCTATACAAATAATCAACTCGATAATCATGTAGCTCAATAATGCCTGGGTACTTCAAGATATAATCAACCATGTAAACATGGTTAGGGTTATTGCCGACTTGGTAAACTATTAAGTCGTATTCTTCGTGTAATATCGGAAACTCCGAGTGATTTTGCACTTTGAATCGCCTGTTGATATCAAAACTTGGCGTATAATTGTCATCTATAAAGAAATCTATATGAAAGTGTTGACTTAATTCAGGCAACAAATCTACTATGTAGTCAGCAATTCCATTCATGAGAGGTGGTAGTGGTGTAAACATTGCCATTTTTAGCTTTTTTTCATGTCTTCCCAAGTTTGCGTAATGTTCTTCATCCGGTGCTATTAAGTCAAGATAACCACGAATCCTTTCTTTATCTTTACGAAGACCTGCGCTTAAATCAGTGATATTGCTACTTTCAATAGCATTTTTGACACCAGTCAAGTAGAAATATATTTCATGGTCATATTTAAAAATGGACTCAAGTAATCCTTTTCTGATTCTATTCAATCTTCATTAGCCTCCGGATTATTACTAATTAACACTTCATCCAAAAATATCTCTGAGTTTTTGAACTGTTGTATCTTCCATATTATTGTTTAAGATGTAATCATTGTAGTTAATAATAAAGTCTGCAAAAGTTTCCTCGCTATGCCCTTCCAAAATAGTCGAACCAGTCTCAATAATCATTTTATTGCACCATTTCTCTATATACTCCGCAACTTTGCCATTCACTTCAGAAGATGTCACTTTAACACCGTAGTCATTGAACTCGTCTTTAATATAAGCTTTCCAATGGATGCCTGGCATTAACAGATATATTGAACTATATTTGGACGTGGGCAAGAAGTTGGCATATACATCAACAATCGTTACCGGACATTCAGTCATTTGACTAACCCACTGCATTGGGACACGCATCCCGGCATTTTCCATAGAGCAATGACTTCTATTTAAGATGGTAGCTTTAAGTTTTTTACCACCAAACAAAATGTGATGATGCAAAGATCCACTCACACATGCGTATTCTTTGGCTCCTGCCATAATCGCTACTTGCTGGCGAATTGATAGTTGCTCCGGAGCTATTATATCGAAACCCTTAGTACGGAAGTAATTTTCAAAGTACTCTTCATTTGTCGTATCTTGAATATCATGTTGATATGAGCGGAACTTCGCTCTTGTAAAGTATACTTTATCATATTTGGCAGGCGGTATACTGTTTCTGATTGAATTAAAAACCTGCATTGCGCCGGGCCTAAATCCTGCGTAAATGTAAGTTGATTGATCTGGAATTATTATCGACCTAAAACGTGTTGGCTCTCTAAGTATAATGATATCATCCTTATTTAACCCTAGCATGTATAAGTACTCAATGAGATGACTAGATTCGGGAAAATGGGATTCAGGTGTAATAAACACATATCTGTAGCGACACGATTGGTTCTCTACAAAGTACCACATTCGCGAAAGGCTTTCAGTTATGAAATGTCCGAAATGCACATAAAACAAGCCGCCATAAACTACAGTCTCATCTACATAAGGAATATCTATAGGTAGAGGGTATGCCTCATCTACAAACAGTCCTGTCAGACTAATTTCGGGGTGAGTTTTATGCCCTGCTACAAAATTTCCATCCGAATCACAAACACCACCCTTTCCACAGAATGACTGCGAACCCGGATGATTACGTAAGGGTAAAATAACACCATTTTCTATAGTATTCACAGTCAATGTTTTTTTGATATTTAAATCAGTCTTAAGATACTGGCTGTGTTCGCATGCATTTTTCGTATAGAGTCGAAAGTTATGAAGTGTTTCCTCATGAATCATATCCTTGGGAATCGTTATTGTACAATCTTGTTTACGTGCATTTCGTAGCAAACAGCCGAAAAAAGGAATTTTGTGCAAAATATGAAAAATCTTATGTATAACATATATGTATGCGTTCTTGTTACACAAATTTCGCCTAATTCTCTTAAAAAGCGAACTGCGTTTTGCTCTACTATCCAAGACTCTATCTCCTAGTGTTATCTTTTCAATTATGCTTTGGTACTAAAATTGAAATATTTACTCAATTTATCATCATATTTTCATTGCTACATGCATCGAAGAATTATCGGAGAGCATATGAAAACCTCCATATTCAAATCCGAATCGCTGTAAAAGGTCTTTAAAAAAGTCCAACCGGAAGCCAAACTCGCACCATCCTTTTTTACGTATTTCATAGATTGCAGCACCGTCATTATTTACCAACCCCCAGGGCCGATCATAGTCATCAGAAATGGCTTCATCAAGAAAGTATATTTTGCTTTCATTTGACATCTTTTTGTTTAGAATCTTCAGTAATCGCATGGGGTCATTGCAGTGATGAAAGGAAGATGAAAATATAACTATATCAAAGGTGCTATCTGCGCTTTCAATGTCAAAGAAAGAGCCACAAATAATATTATTGTTTATATTAAGACTTGTGAGCAATTTGCGAGCATAGTTAGCAAAACCTTCACATATATCAATTCCTGTACAGCTACACCCACATCTACCGAATTGCTCTAATAGAAACCCCCATGCAAACCCCATCTCAAGAACAGCCATACCATGTGCAGGCTTGCATATGTCTAACAAGTCTGCATAAAGTCTCATTTTTTTTGCTTTACTTTCAGCGCCAAACAAGCTTCCTTCATACATATCTATATATGATTCTGACACATATCTGCTTTCCAGACTTATACTATAATCCTTCCCGGAAAGAAACTTGTGAAAAGACATCTCATAATCCCTGTATTCAGGTGAAAAAGGATCACAGTTCGGAGGAGATTTTCCAAATATTCTTACAAAACTTTCAAAATCAAATTTATGGCTGCCTACACAATTATAATACTCTTGCCCTCCATATTGAAATTTATCAACCGTTCTCACAAATTCATCTACTTGCTCAAAGCTGGTCAAAAGTGTTATTCCCTCATTATTACTCAAGTTAGTTGTTTTGCTAATGTTTTTTTCATCACTTACCACTGAATAGTACGCATTTTTCCAGATGCTCATTATTTTCTCTGTTGAATAGCTGTTGTTATATGTTTTTAATCCATTTTCTACCAGCGAGTTACCCACATCAGGATTGTCTAAAATATTAATAATGTGCTCTGCAAACTCCTCCGGTGTATCACCAATCAGAACATCTTTTCCATCGATGCAATCGAGACCTTCGACACTTATGCCGGTTGCAACAATCGGTATTTGAGAAATCCAGGCTGTCGGGTTTTTAAGTCTTACACCTGCACCAATACGTATGGGAGATACAAAAACCTTCGATTGGTGTAGTAGAGGAATTTCATTTTCCAACGCTCCCCAAAATGTTATCCTTCTGTCAGAACGTAATAATTTTATGACCTCAGAATCAGGTTCACCGGAACCAACTATTTCCAGTTTAACATCAGGGTTACTATCCCACACTAAAGGCATTACTTTTTCTATGAGCCATGTAAGCGCATCAGTGGTGGGAAACCAACTCATACTTCCGATAAATAACAAGTCATGCGGTTTATCTCTTGATTTGTCCTTTGGGGTATAGGCGTTGTCGTCTACTCCTGCTCCGGTGGGCACATAATGCAGCTTTGCCGACTTTGCAGTTGCTGTGAGAAGTTCCTTTTCTACTTTTGATATACAAAACACATCATCAAACCAGTCAATGACCATCTCTTCCCATTTTTTTAGTGACTTGTAATCATCCAAAACCCACTCTCTGTCAATCGGACGTGCATATTTACTCCAGCGTTTAAAAACCAACCACTCTAAATTCTGGCAATCCATAATTACTTTAGCATTTGTATAAAGCCTTAACTTTGGAACCACCCACGCCAATTGTGGATGAGTTATTTGAATAATGTCATATTCTGTACGCTGAACTTCACTTATAATATTATCTAGGAAGTCCTTGTTCATTGTATTCCAAACTTGTTTTGGAAAATCCGGAGGTACAGTGTCGTGGTTAAACTGGAATGGTTGACTTGTAAGTGTGCCACGAAAATACTTTGTTTTATTCAGTTTGGTGAAGTAATTCTCATTATGAATTAACTCTTCTTTACTGTAGGACATATACATTACCGAAAATTCTATGTTTACATCCTCTTCAAAATAAAGCACCGGTGCAAACATACGTTTTGCGCCTCCGCTGATAGGCGGGCAATACATATAATGACAGAGCAGTAGCACTGAAATCTTTTCTTCTTTGTTCATATAACAGACCTCAAATTTCATTTTTATGAAGCATCGTTCACTTTGTTGCGATTATTGCATAATCCATACTACCAAATAATAAATCGGAGAGATGTTCGATGCCTTCATTAAACTGCCTTAAATTATCAATTCCCTCTCCCTCTAGTAACGGCAACTTGTAGTCCAGCTTGCTGGTTTCGGTAAACAATATCTCGATATTACTAAATCCTGCTTCTTTTAGAAAATACTCCTGTGTTTTAGGGTGTACAGGTTTTACATGAGAAGGATCTACGTAAAACCAGCTATAATAAATCCCTAGACATGTGGGGTTTGGAGTTTCAATGATAAGACAACCACCGGGCTTTAGAACTTCATAAGCTCTCCTATACATAGCAACAAGATATTCAAATTCAAGATGTTCTACAAGATGAGCTGAAAATATACCATCTGCAGATTCATCATCAATCTTCTGCAAGTAGTTATTTACATCATCACAGACAACATCCAACCCCTTCATTTTGCAGTATATAACAAACTCGTCATATAAATCTACTCCGGTGCAATTGATGTTATTATTTTTGAGTAATTCCAAGAACTCCCCTCTACCACAGCCAAGGTCAATAACATTTTCTTTTCCCTCAAAGTATGGAAGATATGCCATCAGTGTCTTTTTTACATTGTACCTAGCTCCGCGGAAGTTATTCTCAAAATTAAAGTAATCGATAGCACTGTATTTGCTGTCGCCGGTTTGTGTTGTTGCTGACTTGTCGCAGCTTTGATTGCGCAGAAAATCAGTTTCCTTAAAGCTTCTTATAGCTCTCACTGCTTGCATTTCAGACTTATCTTGCTGCAAATACATTTCATGTATAATTCCTTGTATTTTAGGAAGCTCAGTAGTGTACATATTGTGTATTTCTGCGTGTATTTTAGGAAGCTCAGCAGTGTGCATATTGTCTATTTCTGCGTGTATTTTAGGAAGCTCAGCAGTGTGCATATTGTCTATTTCTGCATATATTTTATTCACATGCTCCCATAGACCGTTTACCCCATCCTTTGTGTGATTTACCTCGCTCATCATTTCGTTTGTATAATTCCGAAAAGCTGATGCTGTTCCTTCCAGTTGAGCAATTGTTGCAGCTACAGAGGCATTAAAGGCTCTTTGCTCATCTACAATAGGTTCGAGCAAAAATCTTAGCAATCTGCGAATAACCCTGCGCATTAAAGTAAGTGGCTTCCCTAATAATCTTCTATGTGATTTCAATGGGCGGTAATATGTTACATGGTGCAATCGTTTGCTATCCTCACGCCAGTACTCCAATGCTTGGACATAATCACTGACATTAGCGGATAACTCACTTAGTAACTCAATGTTGTCTTTCTCTTTACTATCAGCATGTTTTATTTCAATTACATCGTCTATGTAATCTGCGAGTTCTTCCCAATTTTGTTCTTCAGTAGTTTTCATCATAGTGTCGGGGAAACACTCCCGACATTCACCTGCCTCTCTGAATTATGAAACTTATTAATGCGTTGAATTGCTCAAAACTTGTTTCTCCACTAAGTTGCTATATTTCTTTGCTAAAATTTGCCATCTGAGGTTATTATGCACGTAATTATACGCATTACCTGTAATTGACTTTTGTAATGCCGTGTCAATGAGTAAGCTACTGACGGCTTTTCCAAACCCATCTAACTCACAAACTAATGCATGCTCCTTGTGAGTGATACTGTATCCTCGCATTCCTAGTGGTGATGTTATCACAGGTATTCTTGATGCAAAATAATCAGCTAACTTAAGGTTTGAGCCGAAGCCGTTGCGCATTGGGTTTAGTGCTATATCCGCAAGTCCCATCAATGTGTTTTTATCCGAAACACCCACCCTTCCCATTGGAATGACGTTATCAGGCAGAGGGCTTTTGTCAAAGGAATCGCAAACCCCGCCGATTAGCATGAAATATATGTGTGGCATTTCTTTTGCCAGTGAGGCTATTATGTATTCTGCAGCCTCGACATTAGGAGTATGTCCGCTTCCTATAAAAACTACAATTGGATGCTTGTTAAACTTTGCTTTTAACTTTTCTGAGTTTGGATGTTTTTTCCCCATCTGTATTTCAACGCCATTTTCTATAACAAACACCGGCTTATCCGCTTCAGGATACATTTCATCTTTTGAGCAAGTGATAATAAAGTTTGCCAAATCTATTGCTCTTCCCTCAGCTTTTTCTGCTTTATTGCATAAAAAATCGTACTCAGGATGACCTTGTAATAACTCCCTTTTTAGTTTAGACTCATAGTTAAGACTCTCATATATAATCGGTATGTCTGTATCTGCATCTATAAGCTCAGACATATATGGGTGGACTAGAATGACAGTGTCTGCAAATGTTATACTTTTCTTTAACATAGTTGCCAGAAGCCTATTATGCTTGCACATATATGACGAGACAATGTCTGCAGCACTGGCAGGATGATAACTGTCCATTCTCTCTTGCTCTGCGATATGCTCTTTTGTCTTAGGGATTGAAATCTCTATAAATTGCGGAGCTGGAATGGTTCGTAATATGCTGTTATCTCCATTAAGGCATAAATGAAGTACTTTATACCTTTGCGACATATGGCGATAAAGATTATTTATGCGAACCTCACCGCCACCCTTAGGGACTGCCGCAGAAAAGTCATTTAGAATAAGAAGTGTGGGTGTATGGGTTTTCTGTGGCAAATTGTCAATCTCATTGTGAGCAATTTCGGCGATTTTAGCCCACGAGTATGTGCTATTGACATGTGTGCGCCCGGTCGCTGCGACTTTGTTCATGTCTTCAGGCTTGTCTAGTAATTCACAAAGCCTTTTGGCAAAATTGTCTTCATCTGCTAAGTAATAATGTTCACCGTCGACTACACTAAGCCCTCTTACTCCTGTTTCAGTGGATAGCACGGGAACTCCTGCCGAGAAGAATTCCAAGGTCTTCAGGTTCGTACCCGACCCGGAGAACATAGGGTTAATGGCAATTTTGCAATTGCGAAACAGTCTTTCCTTTTCCTCTTGGGCAACAAATCCAAGGAGTTTTACATTTTGCCTGCTTTCTACTTTTGCTTTGTCTGAACAGCTTCCGGCAATTTGAAACGTGATATTTTTGCATTTACCAGCAACATGATTGACTATGAACTCCACTGTTTCTATATTGGGCGGATGTGCACTTCCTATAAACAGGGCTGTATTATCTGATGCTTCAGTATGATTGTCTCGCATTGTGTACTCTTCAGGGTTAATGCCGTTTGGAGCAAGCTTTACCTTTTCCTCATTTACATCAAACTCTTTTATGAACTTCCTTTTATCATCTTCACATGTGGCAAACACCAAATCGCATTTACGGACAAGTTCACCTTCAAGTTCTCGAACAAGGCTTATATATCCGACTGCATACTCACCAGACCACATCTGTGACATTAAATCTGACTCATAATTATAGCTGTTGTAAATTCTCGGTTTGTCATCTATGTCAAAAAATAAGTCATAGCGGAGCATATATGGCGACTCGTGGATGATAATGTCGCAATCTGAATATAACTCCAAGTATTTATCATGGTATAGATTATGGAATTCACTGCTCAAGGCACACACCAAAGCGGATACCTCAGAGCATATTTTCTGTTTGTCTAGTTTCCAATGCAGTTCATTAAAAATATCCCCCTTTGGAACACGGTGTTCACGAAATCTATCTGAGTGCACTATAACTTCCATGGGGTGATCTCCAAAGGTTGGCGACAGTAATGTTATGTCATAGTACTTACTCAAGTGTTTATAAAAATTATAGTAACGCAATTCCCCTCCACTACCGGGAGGAGAAAAAGCAGGAAAAAAATTCATTGCGAGTATCTTGGTCATAGTCAACATCCCATAAATGCAAAATCATGTTCCATATACACTTTATAGACAGCTTAATCTTGTTATGAATCCGATTGAATCACTTCGGCTTGCAGCTCTCTTACTTGGGCTTGTAGTTCTCTTATTTGGGCTTGTAGCAACGCAAATTCTTCTGCTCGGTACTGCGCCTTTCTGGGCAAAAGCACCACTTGAACCATGATGCGTGCTATGTATCCAAAAAATGGAACCTTATAAGTAACTTTTAATATCTTTCGCAAAACATCTTTCAACCGCTGCACATTCGACATAAACTTCACGGGTCTTGGTTTTTTATAGAGGATTTTGATGTCAGTTATGTCTTTGCCCTTATCCAACTCAGAAATAACCTCTATAATCTTATTAGGATCAATCTTCGGTGCTTTATTTTTATTCACAATACAGCCTCTTTTATGCTTCGCTAACCTCAATTATTATATACATTTTCTGAGTGTTGTCAATATACCCTAAGTTTTATGTTGCTCACTAATACTATTCTCGCATAACTGTACCTGTGGTTTGCAACCTACCACCACGTTACTCTACCTTCAAGCCTACCTTCTCCACTATATCCTCAACGCACTCCTCAAACCGGAAACAACCATCTTGAAGCATGGTGAGCTAATTGCGTATTTAATTACCTCCTATTTTAACCGTACACCTTCCACCCGATAAAACTCCAACACATCCTGTAATGTCGTTTCTATCGGAATCTCTGCTCTCCAACCAGTATGCTCCATAAGCCTTGTATTATCGCATATGAGAGTTGGTGTGTCCGACGGGCGCATGCGTGATTCATCCTGCCTAACAGGTATTTCGCTCTTGGACATAGAAATCAGCATGTTAAGTATATCCTGTGCTTTACGCCCTGTTCCGGAGCCGACATTATAAACCTGACCGCTATCTCCTTTTCCAGCGAGAAGTCTGTATGCTCTCACAATGTCTCTGACATCTGAAAAGTCCCTAACAACTTCAAGGTTGCCAACTTTGAGATATTCAGATTTGCCTTGCTCCACCTGCACAATTCCGTGGCATAGGTCAGTGGTGAGATACCCGAGACCTTGTCCGGGGCCGCTGTGATTAAATGAGCGCGTTAGGACTATGTCCATATCGAACGTTTTTGCGTACACTCTTGATAATTCTTCTTGTGCTTTTTTCGATGCTGCATAGGGATTTTGAGCGTTGAGGGCTGCATTTTCTGATATAGGCTCTTTAATTATTCCGGTCACACCGTATTGGTCGGCAGAGCCAACTAAAACTATTCGGCATGGAGATTTGAGTTCTTTGACGGCTTCCAAGAGATTTATAGTCCCTATTACATTCACTTCATAGGTCTTTTGCGGTATTTTCCACGAAAGTCCAACATTTGCTTGTGCAGCTAAATGAAATATGACGTCAGGTTTTCGGTCAAGGACATACTCTTTTAAAGACTGCTGATTAAGCAAATCTATGCAGTCGGTGTTATCCCCGCCTACAATATCCAGACCATAGACAGTATATCCGTTTGCTTGCAGCTCAGGCTCTAAATGCCGTCCGACAAAACCGTTGCTGCCTGTTATTAGTGCTTTCATTTTTTGTTTACCATCTCTAAATCATATGAGTTGTTATCTGCGCTAGTACCGGTAATCTTGTGATACAAACCGTTGCATACACGACCTATTAAACGGTTTGTTTTCTGCTTTGGGGGCGAAATAGTTACTTCGCCGGGGCTGCGTGGGTAAATTTGATATCATCCCTGCCCAGGAATGCAAATGCAGCGTGATGAATAGCCTTTCCACTTGCGGAGTATTTCTCATCATATCCTTTATCTTTAATTTGCTTCATGCCTGAGTCCAGCGCTTCGTCAAAAAGCTTCTGCTTATTTTCTTCAGATATATCCGACTCGCATTTTATGTACTTAAACTCAATGATGTATACCTTACTTTCAAGTTCAAGCACCGCATCAATTCTGCCTCTCGCAGTCGAAACTTCTGCACTTATATCAAATCCAAGAAGTATCATAATCGCGTAGAATATAGAGTGATAATACGCCTCGGCATCAACATGCAACTGATAAGGGATAGATGCAAACAGCCCTCTGAGCGTTTCAAGCACTGCCTGTAAGTCGCAATTTCGGAATGCTTCTTTCATTTTTCGGTATGATGATTCTGCAAAAACATCACTACTTTCGGTGAAGCCTGCCAGGATATGCAAATTAAAGGCTTCTCTTACTTCAAAGTTGGGTATTTCCAAAAGGTATGTTGGCGTGCCGTAGTGGGGCGGAACTTCTTTTACTGTGAGATAACCTGTTTGAAACAGCAACGATTCAGGTTCCATTCGCCTGATGTCAAATGAGTCCATAGACCATTCGCTAATTTCCAGATTTCGGAGAGAGATGTATGACGCAGGCTTTTCTTTGAGCATTTCTATTAAAAAAGTCGGGGTTCCGCTTGAGTACCAGTATCCCTTGAATACTTCTTCTGTGAAAAAGTATAACAGTGAAAATGGGTTTAAAACCCGGTTTATTCCATCCCAAGAATAGCCGTCATACCACTTGAGAATTTCTTCCTCTATGCCATCATATCGACTGAAATATTCGAGGGCTTTCAACCTTTCGATATAGGCTCCAAAATATTTTTCAAGGTCTTCAACAGCAATGCCGCATATATTTACATATCTTTTTGACATGGTTATGTCCAGAAGATTGTTGAGCCCTGAGAATATTGATGTTTTTGTAAACTTTGTCACTCCGGTAATAAACGTCATTCTGAGGTGGGCGTCCATTGATTTTAATACGCCGTAGAAGCTTCTTACAACCTCCCTGTTTTCCTCTGCTATGTCCAACTTAGCAAGCCTGTCCAGTATAGGCTTGTCGTATTCGTCTATTAGTACAACAACTGTTTTGTTATACTTCCTATGCAGAGAGGAAATAAGGTGTTTAAATATATCTGCAGGGATTGAGCCAATCAGGTTAAAACCTTCTTCCTCTGCTCTAATATTTAAAGCGTTTACAAGTGACTCTTTCAACGCTTGAGGTGTTTCGTTCGAAATATTACTCATGTCGAAACGTAGCACAGGATGCCTCTCGAAGCTATAATCAGAATCGTAGATGTATAGCCCTTTGAAAAGTTCCTTATCGCCGCTGAATGTCTCGGCTATTGTATCAAGCAAAAGTGACTTCCCAAACCGTCTCGGACGCGACAGGAAATAATAGCTGGCATTATTCAAAAGTTCATATATGTATTGTGTCTTATCGGCATATACATAATCACCTTCAATAATTTTCCGAAAACTTTGTATTCCAATGGGCATCTTTTTTAGTTTCACAGTGGATCTCCCCTACACAACCACTTCCAAGTCATTTTTAACCATACGCTCTATCATTTTGTCGAACGAAATTTCTCTTTTCCATCCCAGCTTGCTTTCTGCTTTTGATGGGTCGCCGAGCAATAGCTCAACTTCGGCGGGGCGATAAAAACGAGGGTTAACTTTTAGGACAGTCTTTCCTGTTGCTACGTCAACACCTGTTTCGTTTTCTCCCGACCCTCGCCACTCTATTTTGACATCAATAGCACCAAATGCTGCCTCAGCAAAATCTCTGATAGAGCGTGTTTCGCCTGTTGCGATAACATAGTCGTCTGCTTCATCTTGCTGGAGCATAAGCCACATTGCTTTCACGTAGTCTTCTGAATGACCCCAGTCGCGTTTTGCATCTAAGTTTCCAAGCTCAACGTGTGTCTGCTTGCCCAGTTTTATACGGGCTACGGCATCTGTAATTTTGCGCGTAACAAATTCCTTGCCGCGTCGCTCGCCTTCGTGGTTGAAAAGTATCCCTGAACATGCATACATGTCAAAGCTTTCGCGATAGTTTACTGTTATCCAGTGCCCATACAGCTTAGCTACTCCATAGGGGCTACGTGGGTAAAATGGAGTGGTTTCTTTTTGCGGTGTTTCTTGCACCAACCCGAACATCTCCGATGTTGATGCTTGATAAAATCTAGCCTCGGGCTTTATTGTGCGAATTGCTTCAAGCATGTTTACCACGCCTTCTGAATCTATTGCCATAGTTGCAATTGGCTGCTCCCAACTGGTTGCTACAAAGCTCTGAGCAGCAAGATTGTATACTTCATCAGCCTTGGAGATTTTCATCGCGCGAATAAGGGAAGCGAGGTCTGTCATGTCGCCATAAATCAGGTTGAGTTTATCTTTAATATGGTCGATATTTCCATAGTCAACAACGCTTTTACGGCGCATTACACCGTGTACTTCGTAGCCCTTTTCAAGTAAAAGTTCAGCAAGATATGAACCATCTTGCCCTGTGATGCCTGTAATTAATGCCTTTTTCATGTTAGATAACCCCTCACTTCATTTTTTTGAGTATACCACATATCTTTTTCTAATGCAATATTGTGTTGTCAATGAAGCTCAATTAGGTTATACTTGCTTTATTCTCACATAGCAAGGAAAATCAAGAGATTGCCTGCAAATAGTAATTGGAATGTGGAGCTAACACATGATAACACTCATTCTTGAAGTAACATCTAAAGAAGCCGATATTTCTGAATATAATGGACTCTTGGACGCGCATGATGAGTTAATCGTTATATGCAGAGATGATAGTACTATTGAAGCATATAATGAGGCAATAAAGCAAGCAAATGAAAAATCAGACATTCTGTTTTTATCCGACACTGTAACCATATATGACGGCTTCATCAAGAACATGAAAGAGTGCCTGAATATAGCTGAGAAACATGCCATAGTATGTGCGCAGGAGATTGACAGTGTGGAAGATGAGACCATAAGGGATTTCTTGCCGATGTACTCTTTTAGTACATTGCCTACATCTTATTGCGCTTTGATAAAGAGAGTAGCAATTAACAACTTTGGATATCTTGACACTCGATATGATACGTTGCTATATGCTCTGATTGACTTTCATTTTAGGGTAAATATATTTGGCTTTTCGACAATAGTATCCCATCATGCTATGTTTTCCGAGAAAAAGGAAAAAGATGCTCTCCGCTACGAAAAAGACGTGAAGTCTCTTAATGAAAAATATGACTATTCTCGAGAAATTGAAAAGCGGCATAATGACCATAACATGCATCCCTGCCTAAGATTCAAAGACCTGCTTATTAATGACGGTGTGAAAAAGAAAAGAATACTTTTTGATTGCAATGTTATGCCGCCAAATCACTGTGGCACCACCGAATATCAGATTTCACTGTTTGAATCATTTTGCAAATTATTTAAGGATAAATACGATATATTCATGTATGTGACCTGGGAAGCAGATAAATATCACGGGCTGTCAGAAAAATACGGCAACATAGTATACCCGGACAACATTAGCGGTGTGTTCCACATAGGATTCGTTCCGAATCAAATTATGTTTATGGAAATGCAATACACGTTAAATAAACACTGTCTAAAAATTGTTCAGACAATGTATGACATCATGATGATAAGAATAGATGAACATCTTGGCGTAGATGTAAAAGATGTTGAGTTGGGCACTGATATTAGTGACGGTCTGATTTTTATCAGTAACTTTAGTAAGAACGATTTCGATTCATATTTTGGGATTAATAAGCCTGTAAAAGTAATATACCCGGCTTCAAGCCTAAGCCTCTCAGAGGGTAGCAATTATAGCTTGCCTTTTGAAGAATATTTCCTGATAGTTGGCAATTCTTTCAAGCATAAAGCAGTTAAAGAAACACTGGCAGCAATTTCACACAGTGAGCATAATTACATAGTAATAGGGCAGGGCGATGATGAGTATATAGGAAAAAACGTGTACGGATATTTAAGCGGACAACTTAGCGCAGATTTCTTGAGTTATTTATACGCTAACTGTAAAGCTGTAATTTTTCCGAGTCAATATGAGGGGTTTGGTTTACCAATAGCTACCGGGCTAAAAAACAAAAAGCGAATTATTGCAAGTAATAATGAATTAAACAATGAGCTAAGGGAACATTTTCAAGATTTTAAAGATTACTTCATTTTTTTTGAAAACTTCTCAGAAATAGAGGAAATTGTTGACAGTATAGACTTTTCAAAACAACTGCCACCTGCCGAGTATAAAGATTCATGGGATAATGTGGCGATAGAAACAGAATCCTTCTTTGAAGAGATACTGAATGCAGACATGGATATTGATAAGCTATCGAAGCGTTGGCTTTTACTTAACCTTTTAGAAGAGAAACAATCAGAACACATTGAGCGTTACCAGCGTATTGAAAATGAGCGATTCAAGCTCAATGAACACTGCATTGAGCTTGAAAAGCAAAACAATGAGCTAACTCGTAGCGTATCTTACAGGCTGAGTCGAAAAATTTCTTCTTGGGCTCCTGTTGGGGGACTTTACAAAATACTAAAAAAAATGTACAAGGCACTTAGACACAAATAGGCAGGTGTCACCGCTCGTAGTCGTCTTCAAAACGCACAATATCATCCTCACCGAGATACTGACCGTTTTGCACTTCAATAACCTCTAACAGCAGGCTTCCTGAGTTTATTAGCCTATGCTTTTCTCCTGCCTTAATATATATGCTTTCGCCACTGCGAACCATTTTTTCAACATCGTCAATAATCACTATGGCAGTACCTGCTACGACAATCCAATGTTCGTTTCTGTGGTAATGCATCTGATAGCTGAGCCGTTTGCCGGATAAAACGGTCAAGCGCTTTACTTTATAGAAACTGTTATCCTCTAATATTGTGTATGAACCCCACGGCTTATACACGGTGAGGTGGTAGTCGGCGCGCGGGTCGTTGTTCTTTTTAAGGATATCTACGGCATCTTTGACTCTTTGTGACTCATCGCGTCGGCAGACGAGCAGTGCATCCTTTTGGTCAACAACGACGATGTCGGAGACCCCTATCATAGCGACAGCTTTCTCGCCCTCGGAATAGACCAAGTTGTTGTCGCTGTCAATCATTATTTCATCATTAAAGTAGACATTGCCATTATCATCTCGTTTGGTATGATATCTGTCGTAAAATGTGGTGAAATTACCCACATCGTTCCAATCTATGTTGAATGGCACACAATAGACACTCTCCATTTTTTCGATAAGACCATAATCGACTGAAATGGAAGGTGTTTTTTTGAACTTTTCTTCCACATTATCCGATTTAAACGCCTCATAAACTTCCGGATTGTACTTCTCAACAGCTTCATAAAACTGCTTTGAGTCAAAAATGAAAATACCGCTGTTCCAAAGATATCCGTTTTTGACATAGATTTCTGCTGTTTCCAAATTCGGCTTTTCTTTGAACTCAGATATCACAAAGCCTCCGGGAGCGGCATCGCCCGGTTTAATATAGCCATAACCCGGCTCAGGGTTGGATGGGGTTATGCCAAAGCAGACAAATCCCTTGGATGCAAGCTCTCGTGCGCCGAGTATTGTGTTAGCGAGCAACTTAGGCTCGTCAATTATGTGGTCTGATGCAAACACGGCACAGATATCGTCGCCTTTTTTTCTGATTGCCTGAACTGCGTACATAATGGCGGGCAGAGTGTTCTTAGCTTCGGGTTCAAGCAGTATTTGCTCTTTAGACAACGATTTCCCCAGCTCTTCAATCTGCCCCCTGACGAGGTGCATATAGTCACGGCTTGTGACTATGTAAATGTCTTCCAGTTGCCCCATGAGGAGACAGCGCTCAATGGTCATCTGGAAAATGGATTTGTCCATGCCTGACAGCTTCAAAAATTGCTTAGGAAAGTGTGTCCTACTGAGTGGCCAAAGCCGTGAGCCGGATCCTCCTGCCATTATAATCATTTTCATAGTGTAAAACCTCCCATTTCACTTTGTCATTTTGAGCGAAGTGAAGAACCTTCAGCGATAAGAATCTTCAGCAATCTATGGCTGACTATTTGTGAGTCCCAGTGCCGAAAGCAGATTTTCTGCTAGAGCTTCAAGAGCTTCCTTTGCCGCTTCATGCGTGTTCATACAGACTCCCGTATATATCTTGAGTTTAGGCTCCGTGCCGCTTGGGCGTATTGCAGCCCAAGCCCCGTCGTTAAAAATTAGTTTTACTGTGTCGGCAGGAGGGAGTCCCTTAAATCCTGCCGCATAGTCGTCCAGCCTTATAAGATCGGCAATTGGAATACCGATCCGCAGTTTTTTCATAATTTCTTTCTGCTTGTCTTGCGCTACTGTTGCGCTATGCAAATTTTCCAGATGATATCCGTGTTTTTCGCTTAACTCAAGCCATCTGTCGTGGAGTGTCATACCCTTTGCATCATAAAACGCAGCCATTTTTACTATCAGCGCAGATGCCATGACGGCATCTTTATCTTTTGCTCCGTCCCCTGAAAGATACCCATAGCTCTCTTCATACCCGAAGAAGAAACGCTTGTCCTCCGGCAGATTTACAATGTATTCTCCGATGTATTTAAACCCCGTCAACAACCGCACAAATTCCAGTCCGTAGCTCTCCGCCACCGCCTCGCCCAGAGTTCCCGATACTATGGTGGATATCACGGTATCTCCTTTTGCGACACCCTTTGTTTTTGCAAGATAATCTATGAGCAGTGCACCGATTTGATTGCCACTAAGCGAGAGGAAGTCACTATCAGTCTTGACCATGACACCAGCGCGGTCACAGTCAGGGTCAGTGGTAAGAAGGAGCTTTGCAGTGGTTTTTTTAGCTTTGGAAAGAGCACTTTCGTAGACTCCGGGTTCTTCGGGATTAGGCGTGTGCAGACCGCCAAACGCACCATCGGGATTAAGCTGAATGCAGATAGGGGAAAAGCCCATGAGAGTCAGTGTCTTGGGTACTATGCGCGCACCTGCACCGTGCAGTGCTGAGTATATAAACGGAAATTCTGCCGGCATATTATCCATTCCGGCATAGGCTGTGATTTGCGAAATATATGCCTCAACGACCACATCGCTAAAAGTATTGATAGATGAGTGCAAAGTATCAGGCAGCGGCTCGAAAAACTCTACAGTATTGATTGAGTCGGTGACTTCCTTAGCCATTTCGTCGGTAAGCTGGACACCGTGGCTGTCATATACCTTGTATCCGTTATATTCCTGAGGATTGTGGCTTGCAGTTATCACCACGCCCCAGCCTAAGCCGAGCAATCTGATCGCATAGCTTAAAGTCGGGGTGGGCATAGGCTCGCTGAAACTATAAGTTTCTATGCCGTATGCGGCAAGCGCTTTACAGACACTTTCGGCAAAAGCAGAAGAATTGTGGCGTGTATCATATGCCACACCTACACGCTTTGGCACATCAGACGACAATATGACCTTAGCCAATCCTACCGTTACTCGCTCTATGGTGTACCGGTTTATGCGGCTTGCGCCAATACCCATAACTCCGCGGAGTCCGCCTGTGCCAAAGGAGATATTCCCGGAAAAGGCATCCGAAAGTTCGTCTTGAGTCATATTATCAAGTACTTGTCCATCCGAAGTATCCTTCAGCGCTGCTTTCCACTTAGAAAATGTAGTATTCATCATTAATAGTCCTGACCTGCTAAAACAAATATTCTCTAACCGTTTTTCTGTATTTTATCATAGCATCCGATAATTTACCATCAAAATATAAATCAGCCACATACTGCTGGCACTCGCAAATTTCATCATAATGCCTTTGTGCATCTAATTCTTTTGTAACGCTTGATGTATGCCGCCTATGATAGTTTAGACTCTCAGAAACAAAGCATATTTTGCCGCCATCCTTTAAAACATCGATATAAAAGCGCAAATCCCCTGCGACTTTGTATTTTTTCGCATCTTGAACGTATTTAACGAGTTTATCGGAGTTTCTAAATACAACCGCTGAGACATTGGGGATTGTATTTTTTACGGAGAGCCTACTTTTTATCTCATCGTGACCGTCTGCTATATAGTCTGTTTTGTATATCTCTTTATCTACGTCATCGGTGTGAAAGAGATAGTTATCAGCAGTTATTACGCCGTTTTCATCCATAGCTTTTGACTGAGTGTAGCCCATGACAATTTCATCATCGCTGCTAATAACGTCCATAATTGATTGCAGAAACCCAAAATCTGATTTATCATCGGCTTCGGCTATCCATATGTAGTCGCCTGCCGCTTCTTTTATCCCTCGTTCCCATTGGGAAAAAACATTACCACTGTTTGCGCTATTGATGATGCTTCTTATCCGTAGCGGATAACGGTTTTCGTATGTGCTAATAATATCCGCACTTTTATCGGTAGAGGCATCGTCGAGGATAATTATCTCGTTGACCGGATAGGTTTGTGATAATATGCTTTCTATACGTTCAAGCAGATGGTGAGCGTAGTTATAGTTTGGAATAACTACGCTTACGGTTTCATGTTTTTCACCAACAAGTGATAATAACAGCCCAACATAGCTGTTAAAATTAGAAATCTCTTTAACTCTTTCGCGAGCATTTTCTGCAAATTTTGTACGCAGAGCGGTGTCTCCCAGTAGTTGCGATACAAAGCTTGACATTGTTTCAGTATCTTCCATTGGTGCAAGAAAGCCTGTCTCATCCGGAGTTATAAGCTCGACATAACCACCCCCACCGTCAAATGCCACCACAGGCACACAGTAGTTCATCGCCTCCATTACAACAGCAGGAAATGGATCCTCTCTTGATGTTAGTAAAAACACATCTGTGGCAAAATAAAACGGGTACATCTCACTTTGCAAACCGGTAAATATAACTTTTCCCTCTGCCGCAGTACCTTTTGTTATTTCTTTGACCGACTCGGTTACGTTGTCTGCTATCGGGCCGACCCATAAAAATATACAGTTCTCAAAATCTCTACACACGTTGACTGCGCATCTGGCAAACAGGTCTTCGCCCTTCCTGTGATGTGCATATCCAACATTTAAGACAATTCTACAGTCTTTTGGAAGGTTGAACCGCCGGCATATCTCGGCTTTGCAGTCGGACTTAGACTTGCTGATTATTTCGATGTTATAGATGCCCTGCGGACAGAAAACAAGTTTGTCCTCGGGGATGACCCGGATGTTATTAATGCTTTTTTGCACATATCTCGAGGGAAGAACTATATGCCTTGCGTGAGCAATAATGTGAGCTAAATTCTCTTCGCAGTGAAACCGGCGAATTATGTTCTCCATCTCATGTATCATAGAGATGCAAGTAATGCCGAGGTCGGAGAGGGATTTAAGAACATCCCCCGACAGCACGGTATTGCACATAGCCCTGTTTGCTCCGGTTTGCAGCACCCATTTTTTGAAATTATCTTCGCATACTATATCGGTGTCGAGGCAGAGCAAAGAATATGCGACTTTAGAAAAGTCATTGAGCAGTCCACCACCTGTTTTCAAAATAACATGGATATTATACTTAAAAACATCACGGAGCTGTCGAATCATGTTAAGCGCATTGATTTGCGCACCGTGTGGATGTGCATCATGGCTGACAAATATTATATTGCGCTTGTTATCATTTCTTTTATCGACACCGGTATTAGTTCCGGCAAATATCTTGTAATTGGTTAAAGCGTTTTCAAGCCTCGCAATGGTCTCTTTTTCACCCCTGATGATGTCTTCGTAATGCTTGTAACGGTGCAAGACGTCAGGATCTTCATGACCGGTCATCCTTTGCAGCTTAAGACCAATGCGACCGAGCAGATTTTTGATTTTTTTCGCGACCATAATTAGGGGTCCCTCACTTCGTAATTATTCAGGCTCAAAACGACTTATGGAAGAAACTTCCTAGCCTCAAAAATCGAATCAGCCGTCGCCTCCAGATAGGCATAACCGTTTCTGCGGTCGGGCTCTAAATGTGCGCCCTCAGCCCATTCGTTCCATGCATTTACGAACACCAGCCGCTCTCCCGGTTCGCGCTTTTCGGCGGTATATTTCATAACGTCCAGCAGCCATTTTTTATAAAGCCTTGGAGTCATGGGATAAACTACGCCGCTTTCTCCGCGCCTTGCCGAGTTGTCCCAACCGGGGAAGACGGTTTTATAAATCCGCTCCGGCTCGTTATTGTGATGGCGCTTGTTTTTTATATAATCTTCCATATTGAAAACATGATAGCCGTCTTTGCTTTCGACTTGCAGGATTTCTTCGAGCGGTATTTTTTGGGCATACATATGGAAAAAATGAGGAGGGAACTCAACAGCATCGTCAAAATCGTAGCTTAGCGGGTCTCTGTTCGGGTCTGTCTGCGCACCGACAAGGTGAATTTCGCCAATTCCGTTATCTTTGCAATATCCCCGCCAGAGGCTGAGTGTCTTATTGACATCGGGGTAAACAGATGCATTATATATTATTATCAAAGGCTTACCATTTATTTTTATGTACCGCTCATCTCTGATATATTTGCAAATGTCTGCGATGCAAGCCAAATCATCCTCATCAGAGTGCTCTTGCTTCATCAAAATTTTATCATCAGTGCCATCCCAGCGGCGGCTCCAGTTTTCGTTTGCATAGTTAATGCAAAACGGGAGCTCCAAGGTTTTATCATTTAGAAAATTGTCGAGCGGCTTTTCAAGCAGTCTTTTTCCGCCAAACCAATAGTAATGAAAGCAAAAACCATATATGCCATAGTTTTTTGCAAGCTCGACTTGCCTACGCAATACCGATATATCTGTAAGGTCATAAAACGTGCTGTCATACGGAAGATGCGGCTGATAATGCCCCACAAACTGCGGGACTGCCTTAGTCACATTTGTCCACTCGGTAAACCCCTTGCCCCACCATTCGTCGTTTTCGGGGAAAGTGTAAAACTGCGGCAGATAAAAGGCTATAGGTTTGACATCCTCATCGGTAAATGTGATGTTATGCTCCTGGTACTCCTCAAAAAACTCGCCTTTTTTGCCGATTTCATAGAAAGTGTCCGTAAGAGCTTTGTAGGTACTGTCGCTCACAGAAGTTTTGAGGCGAGCTATGGTCTCCCTTTCGCCCTTTATTGTATCCTCATAATGCCTGTAGCGGTGCAAAACATCAGGGTCTTGATAATAAGTCATTTTCTGAAGTCTAAGACCAAGGCGGCCAATTAAATTTTTAAGTTTTTTCATATCGTATCACCTCACCGGATGTCATAAGTTAAAGATGTAAACACACAATTTTGTCATTTTGAGCAAAGCGAAGAATCTTACTGCGATGAAGTTACGTGGTCGCAAAGATCCTTCGTTGCACTCAGGGTGGCAGCGCAGGGATTATCTGTGGGAACTGCGGCTTGACCTGAAAATTCCAAAAAAAGCTTTTGGAATTCGATAAAAGAAACGGGCAACGACATATATCCCGGGATACCGCCTGAGTCTTTTAACAACGCCTAGCAAAATCCTTCTCCAAAGCGACATACTCAAAAGAGTTTGCACATGAGCGTATAAATAACTCAGCGATGTAATCTCAGCATCTGCAAAATCATCAGTCATGACCCATGCGGAGTAGTATCCTTCACTCTGTGCTGCAAAAGTATAAATCCGCTCAAAAGCATGACCCAAAGACCCATCCACAGGCATTGGCTCGTCAGGAAAATCGGAATAATCCCACTCATGAGCAGCCATTTTTTTCAGAGCTTTAGTCCGAAACCAGAACATACCGCCGGTAGGGAAGACAGGGTCAGCTTCATCGGAAATAGGGACATCTATGCCGAGCTTTTCTGCAAGGTCCAGAGTGTTTTGATAGTTTAGACCCCACATGTTGGTGATGTTGTATCGATATAGCCCATGGATGACCGGTGGGGGAAAAAGCATTCCGAGCCGAGGGTTATTTTCAAACAATGATAGCAAGTTAGCCACATACTCAGGGCTTGCAAGGGTATTTTCAAAACACCTCTGAGCAAAACCTCTACCTATGGTGAGGGGCTTGTCCTGAGCGGATTTTTTGTTGTGCACAAAGCAGACGTAGTCATAATTTGTAATATATAGCCGCAAAGCGACCCACAGGGCAGCAACGTCGCGCCCTTTGTGTGTTTTTGGCAAGGTCACAACTTTCAAATTGCGGCACGGCAAGTTCCTATAGGCTGTTAAAATGCGCTCGTTCATGCTTTCTGAGAGCGTGGTGACAAAGACATCGGTATCAGGCGTTACGGAGTGAAGGTAATTTTCGCAAAACTCAATCTGGTCCTCGTAAGTGATGTGAGCAAAAACAGCGGAATTAGGTGAGGAAGGGGGAGACAAGAGAACCGTCCCCCTGTCTTTTGGAAGTATATAATTGAGGTGAAGCGCATCCTTGATAGAGCGCAGGCTGACAGTCCGAAGCAAATTATCCCAAATCAGATTTACGTCATAGTCTGTGTGTCTTTGAATATAGTCAAAAGCTTTTTTTGTGCCATCGCCGAGAGTAGCTCTGTGCAGAACACCGTAGTCCTCGGAAAAGCATTTTCGCTTAATAATAGGGCACTTATAGTCCCGTATCAGCTCAAAAGGCATCATGAGCACAAGAGAAGTATCGGCATAATCGCGCAGCTCACCATCTGTACTTACATAGACATCCCAAGAAAACCCGAGGTCAGCATAATACTTTGTGAGTCCGGTTTCATGCAGAGACACTGTCTCATCCCATGACCGAAAATCCCTGAGATTCTCCCAATATTTCCTAAAGCCTTGGTGTGCAAGCAGTTTTTTTGACAGCACATAAAAATAAGACTGGATATGCTCATAATAGAGCTTATTTTTTGTTATGCCGCTCTTGTCCTCGGTTTCAGCATGTTTGATAATCCCCCAAAAATCTACGTTTCTGCCGTCCATTTCCTCAAACATATCGGTAAAGGGATAGAGCGGACCGTAGACAGAATCGTTGGCTAAAATCAGCTCATCATAATCGCTCAGGTGCTCCCAGCCAATATGCTCCATACCCGCACGAAACGCCCAAGCATCATATCCTTTGTTTTCCCTCACAATAATATCGTCGGTGAGCTTGCCTAGAGATTCACGCCCCACATCGCCAAGTAACCCATTGCAGACAATGATAATCCTTTCGGAAACTGTAAGCAACCCACGTATGAGATGCAGCACATACTCGTCTACAATGCCTTTTTTATCATAAAACACAAAAATTGTGGCTCTCTTTTTGCTCATTACTCGAAACTTCCTCTGTGCGTTATAGCCATATTCTATACAACATACTCTGTGATGTCAAAAAAATTCTTGACAATGTTCAAAAATTAGTGTATAGTCCTAAAAACTGAACAAACAGTATCGAGAGGAACTATCTATGAAATCGGAAAATTTTGTACTCTTAGCCAGATATTTGATTAAAAAGCCGGAGGCGACTCAGAGAGAACTTGCCGGAGCAACAAAGCTTTCACTGGGTCTCGTGAACAGCACAATAAAAGAAGGCGTAGTATCCGGGCATTTCGAGCAAAAAGACAGCCGCAAACTTGCATTGACAAAAGAAGGCTTAAAAAAACTGGACGAATACAAAGTTAAAAGCGCAATAATCCTCGCCGCAGGATTTGGCTCTCGTTGTGTGCCGCTTACATATGAAACACCAAAAGGGCTGCTTGAAGTGTACGGACAGCCGATGATAGAGAGACAAATTGAACAAGTTCGCGAAAAAGGAATAACAGAGATAATCATAGTTGTGGGCTACAAAAAAGAGAGTTTCGATTATCTTATAGACAAATATGGCGTAAAGCTGGTGTTTAATCCCGAATATGCCATAAAAAACAATTTGAGTAGCCTGCACTGCGCAAAGGAGTGGCTCGACAGCTCGTATGTGCTTATGAGCGATTTTTGGATTGAAGAGAATATCTTCAACCTCTATGAGCCCCGCAGTTGGTATTCGTCCATATATGCCGACGGAAATACAGGAGAGTGGTGTGTTACTACATCGGCATCTGATAAAATAGAGTCAATCGAGGTCGGAGGGAAGGATTCATGGACACTGATAGGTCCTGCATATTTCTCATCATCGTTTTCAACAAGTTTCAAAAAGTACCTTACAGAATATTTCAGCCGCCCGGGGACAGAAGACTACTATTGGGAGCATATTATAAAAGAGCAGCAAAAATCATTGCCGATGTATATAAACAGGCAGACAGGAAATGTACACGAATTTGAAAACCTCGAAGAACTCAGGCAATTTGACCCATCGTACATTAGCAGTTCAAACAGTAGTATTATGCAGGAAATTGCAAAAATTCTGGGGTGTGAGGAAAGTGAAATTCAAGGAATTAAACCTCTCAAGGTGGGCATGACGAACCATTCGTTTACGTTTTCTCATGAAGATGTAAAATATATCATGCGGGTGCCGGGTGAGGGGACAAGCCTGATGATAAACAGGGCAGAGGAGTACGCTGTTTATAAATTAATCACTCCGCTTGGGCTTAGCGACGACATAATACACATAGACCCAAAGACAGGGTATAAAATTACAAGACTCATAGAAAATGCACGTGTTTGTGACCCATTTAACTCATCTGATGTAAAAGCGTGTATGAAAAAGCTGAGGGACTTTCACGAGATGAAACTGGAGTGCGACCATACCTTTGACATATTTGAGCGTATAGAGCACTACGAGAGCTTATGGCACAGACCCAAATCATATTTCAGAGACTATGAGCAAACAAAAACTAACGTTATGAAACTCCGTAAATTCATAGAATCCACGCCGAAAGAGTGGGGCTTAACGCATATTGATGCTGTCCCGGACAACTTCCTCTTTGAAGAAACAAGTGAGGGAACGAAGATACGCCTCATAGATTGGGAGTACACAGGTATGCAAGACCCACACGTAGATATTGCGATGTTCGCAGTGTACTCAATGTATGACAGAGAACATATTGAAGCTCTGATTGACAGTTACTTCGGGGCAGTGGAAGAACACAATAGAACTGTCCTCCTATGTCCTCCTGAGACGAGAAAAAAAATATACGCATACATCGCAATGTGCGGACTGCTCTGGAGCAACTGGTGTGAATACAAAAGCCACATGGGAGTTGAATTTGGAGAGTACTCTCTCCGGCAATACAGATTTGCAAAAGATTACTACAAAGTATTTAATGAAATGGGGTAAGTAACTATGAAACAAGAAGCAAAAAACAGACGATCTAACATCGACTGGGTGGCGATGATTGTACCGCTTGCAGGAGTTTTGACCTTGCTGGTGCTATTTCTGACACTACCCGAGCAATCGCTTGAGGTGCTGTCCTCCGTACGCAACTTCCTTGGTGACGACATAGGCGTATACTACATTTTACTCGGACTGTTCACGCTCATAGCCACAATGTATATGGCATTTTCGAGATTTGGAAAAATAAAACTCGGAAACATAGAAAAGCCGCAATACAGCTCATTTGCGTGGGGTTCGATGATATTCACAGGCACAATGGCGGCTGATATTATCTTCTTCTCGCTCAGTGAATGGGCTATGTACGCTGCCGAGCCGCATGTGGAGCAGCTGGGGAACACACAGCTCTGGGCATCGACATTCCCACTGTTTCACTGGGGACCGATAGCGTGGAGCATCTACATAGTGCTTGCCGTGGCATTTGGGTTTATGCTTCACATCAGAGGCGAGACGAAGCAGAAGTTCTCACAGGCATGTAGGCCATTGCTCGGAGATAAGGTTGACGGACCGCTTGGTAAACTCATTGATGTCATAGCGATATTCGCACTGATTGCAGGAACGGCGACTACATTCTCACTTGCAACACCGCTCATATCGGCAGCAGTCGCTGATATATTCAACATTGGTGTCACTACCACAATGACGATAATAATACTCTTGCTGACCGCAACGGTTTACACAATAGCGGTGTTATTCGGAATAAAAGGCATAAAAAAACTTGCAAGCATTTGCGTATACTTTTTCTTTGCGCTACTGTTTTACTTCATGTTCCTCGGCGGTGAAACCAGATATATAATCGAAACAGGAGTATCATCAATCGGAAACCTTGCGCAAAACTTTATAGGTCTTGCCACTTGGACAGACCCACTGCGAGAGACAGGCTTTGTGCAGGACTGGACTATCTTCTACTGGGCATACTGGATGGCATGGTGCATCGCAACGCCGTTCTTCATAGGCATGATAAGCAAAGGGCGGACAATACGCAATACCGTAATCGGGGCTTACGGCTGGGGACTCGCCGGAACATTTACATCCTTTATAATCCTCGGCAATTACGGACTGGCACAGCAAATGCAGCACGGGCTGGACTCAGCAGGTGCGATTGCGGGCGGAGCTGACATCTCGCAGACAATAATCGGAATCTTCCATACATTGCCGCTTCCAACTGTGGCACTTGTACTACTCGTAATAAACATGGTGATGTTCTATTCGACTACTTTTGACGTGCTGACGATAATCGTAGCCGGGTACTCGCAAAAGGAGCTAAAGTCCGACGAAGAGCCGGACAAAAGAATACGCGCATTCTGGGCAATACTATTGATTTTGTTACCCATAGGGCTCTTGTTCTCTGAAGGCACGCTGAATAACCTCCAATCAGTAGCAATCATTGCTGCATTCCCGATAGGGATAATCATCATCATGATTGTAGCGAGCTTCTTTAAGGATGCAAATAAGTACTTAAAAGGAAAATAGGCGACGGCGACTATTCGTTAGGTATAAACACCCAGTTTTCATAATCACCTGCATAGCCGCTGATTTCATAAGTGCCGAGCAGAGACATATAACCACGTATGCCGTAATCCTCGAGCGCCTGCGCCCAACCTGTGAGCCTATACATGGTTCTGGCGGGTGCAGGTGCTCCTTGTAGAATATCGAAAAACGAAAAACCAAGCTGCTCGTGCGGAAGCCCCGCAATTTGCAGTAGGCTCGCTGCAAAATACCTGTTTGACATCTCGCTGGTCGTATCGGTTACAAGCGCTCCTGAGCCGCCCGCCGGCTTAATAAACAGGCTCACAGTCTCAGGCATACCCAGACCGTAATAACCATGGTCGCCGAGCACAATAATCGTGCTGCTGTCGAAAACACCAAGCTCTCGCATATTATCAACAAAGTGACCGAGTATTTCAAAGTTTTGGGCAATGCCTGAAGTAGGGGAGCCTCTGCCAAACATATGAGCCCCATTTAAGTGTATAAGAGTAAAAACCCTGTCTTCGACATCTGCTGAAAACTCATTTTGCTTTACAAACTCGAGAAAGAGTTCATCATAAAAGCCCCACAAAGAGGAAGGCTGAACATCGGGCATATCGTATGCAGGTGAAACAAGCTGGTAGCCAAAACCCATGGTGACGGGGTCAAGGAAAAAGTTTTTCAGCAGATATGGAGATATTCTGCCAAGCGACAAGCGTGCGGTGATAGAAGCGAAGTTCCTTGTGCTCAGACTAATCCTAAAACCATCCGGCACATCTCTGATGTTGTCCGACCTGCTTTCAAAATCGCTCAGCCCGCCGACAGTGCTCCATCGGTCGAGGTACAGATTAGATACAAACCCATGCTCTCTCAGTGTGTCGATAACATTGTGTTTCGCCCAAGCTTCTTCCCAATAATCAGCCAGTGTCTGCCCTTCTGCATAGTAAACCTGTGTGAGCATTGATACCATGGAAGGCAGTGTATCGAAGAATTCAGAGACATTATTTTCAAAATGTGTAAACCCGTAGAGATTGTCTTTTAAATGCGGATACTCAGAAAAGGTCTCCCTCATAAGCCTGACATCCAGTCTATCGAAAACAAACACGATGATATTCTCATCTTCGCTCAGTCTAAGTGCATAATCAAAAGAAACATACCTGTTTGCCTCGTCCTCCAGTCCGGGCGGTAGCTCTGTAGATGCGGCAGTTGCCACAAGCCCTACAGCCTGCATACCAAAAATGACCAAAGCGATGAGTGCAATAGCCTTATTAACCTTAAAATTTTTCTTTGCGGCTTTCATGCACACCCAAACTCCAATAGGGAGCAATGCGATTACTGCCCAAATCACCAGATTAATAATATTTGCGGGTGTGAATGCGCTATATGAAGGAGAAGCCCCTGCCTCGGCAATCATGCCGCTGTTGAGAAAAAGCGTTTGAACGTAAGCACTGAGCAATCCTCCAAGCACACCAAGCAGTAAGATATCCGTGAACCTGTCACCAAGCAAAACTTTAAGTAAAACACAGAGGATAATAAGTGCGATAACCATGAGGCTTAAACCAAGCGCAAAGAAAACCAGCATATGAGGCAGAAGTAATCTCCACCCTACCACAAAAACTGTCGGATTGTTTAGATAAATATCGAGCGGCGTATAAAACAGCATCATAAACGAGCCGGAAAAAGATAGAATAAATATCACTGCAAACTTCTTTGAATCTATACCGGCGTTAACAAAAATTGCACTTATACGTTTGAGTATATTCATTTCTTACATTCCTATTCGACATTTGGGACAAAGACCCAATTGCCGCCATCTCCTGCGTAGCCTCTTATTTCGTAGAAACCAAGCAGTGTCATATAACCCTGCTCACCATGGGCATTAAATTCTATCCACCAGGGTGAAAGACTGTATTTGATTCTAGTCGGTGCAGTTTGCCCCCCAATAATGTCAAAATATGAAATACCCAGATGAGTATGCGGAAGTCCCGCACTATGTAAAAGACTTGCAGCAAAAAACTTATTTGACATCTCGGTATCTCTGTCTGTTACAAGCTCACCGCTACCGCCGGGTGGCTTAATAAAGAGGCTCGTGGCAACAGGTGTTTCCCAGGTACGCCTATAATCGTCAACCCAAGTAAGATCCCAAGCACGACCGTGGTCGCCGACTATAATTATGGTGCTGTCATCGAATACTCCAAGCTCTCTCATATTATCAAAGAAAAGCTCGAGTATTTCAAAGTTTTGAACAACGCTGGGGATGTTTGCCACTTCACTAAGCCCCGCATGGGCACCATTTAGATGAATTAACGTAAGCACACTGCTATCAATATCCGCCGTAAACTCATTTTCTCTAATAAAGTCAAGAAAAAGACCATCGTGATGAGATCCTACACTGGGAAGCTGAAAGTCCGGCATATCAAATGCTCCGTGCGCAAACGTATACAGGTGATGACCAAAGTCCAGCGTGATGGGAGCCAGAACATAATTTTTCAGCAGATACGGAAACACTCTGCCAAGTGACATACGTGTAATGATGCTGGCAAAACTATTTGTGTTGATGCTGACCTGAAAACCGTCCGGCAATTCTCTCAAGTTATCAGTCCTGTGCGAGATATCGTCTAGACTACTGATGGTGCTCCAGTGGTCAAGGTACAAATTAGTGGTAAAGCCGTGTTCTCTGAGAGTATCGATTACATTATGCCCTTCCCATGCATATTCCCAATACTCGCCAATTGTCATACCTTCTCTGTAGTACGCCTGTGTAAGCATCGAAACCACAGAGGGAAGTGTGTCAAAAAATTCAGAGACGTTATTTTCATAATGGGTAAACCCGTAGAGAGTGTCTTTTAGGTAGGGATGCTCCTCAAAAGCTTGCCTCATAAATTTGACATCGAGTTTATCCAAGATAAACACCAAAATGTTTTCTTCCTCGCTAAATCTTAGTGCATAGTAAAAAGAGACATATTTAGGCGGTTGGTCCTCAATTCCGCGTGGAAGTTCAGCGGATATGGCAGTTGTTCCCAGCCCCACAATCTGCATACCGGTGATGATTGCAGCAATGAAAGCGATAGCCTTTTCAAACATGAAAATCTTCCTTGCTGCTCTCACGGTCACCCAAAGCACAATCGGAAGAAGGGAGGCGATTAGCCATATCAGAAGATTAACCATGTTGGAAACCGAAAGTGCGCTATAATCGGGCGAAGCCCCGATATCGGTCATAGCAGCGTTAAGAAAAAGTGTTTGCACATACGCACTGAGCAACACTCCAAGTATGCCCAGCAAAATAATATCCGATGCAGCATTGTCTTTTAGCAAGGTTTTGAGCAAAATAAAAACAATTGCCGCAATAACCAACGCCGCAATGATATATAGGTAAACATAGACGAACATATTAAATGCAAATCTGGCTATGAGGGCAAGCGCAGTGCCGAGAATAAAGACAGATACACCCGGAAGTAGTTTTTTGTGGCAGAGAAGCAAAAGCGTGATAAACAGCAGGATAAAGGTGATAATGAAGAAAACCAGCAAAGGAGGCAGCAGCAGCCTCCAACTGATTAAAAACACAGCCGGATTATGCAGATAAATGTCGAGCGGGGAGTAAAGCAGCAGCATAAACGGCGCAGCAAAAGACAAGGCAAATATTGCCGCAAATTTCCATTTAGTAATTCCCGCATCAATGAGTAATGTTTTGATTGGTGTGAATTTTCGCATTTTCCCTCACTTTGCCTATTTGTCCGATGATATACTTCCCACCGACTTCTGCTGTGTTTCCAATATTATACAGATGCTCTGCCATAAGTTTTTCTATAGCAGCTTTAAACTCATCTCCACTCTCAAGTAAATGCCGTGTTACAGCTTCTGTGTCACCCAGTTTATCTGTATCGAGTGCATGGCCTATGCGGCTCCGAAGCCAGAAATCCATAGGCTCAACGCCTATTTTACGCCACTCAAGATTCATAACTTTCATAGGCGTATTGATGAAAAGTGTAGGCTTCTTGGTAGTAAATGAAAATTCCAAACCAATGCTGGACCAGTCAGTAATCACAAGGTCAGAATCATAGACAGTGGAGTTTGAGGAAAAATCAGTCTGAATCTCCAGCAGCCCGGAACTGATTTTATCATCATATTTTTCAAAAATCGCTTTCATCTTTGTGGGGAAACGCTTAATAAATTCAGGGTGAGGGCGGATTATTATATCAGCATCCAACTTAAATAGCCCATCAAGCAGAGGCGCAAGGCAAAATTCTAAAATATTGTCTCTTTGCCAAGATGGAGCGATGAGAATTTGCGGCTTTTGCTTTTCGAGATGCTCAGACTTGGAGTAGTTATGGATGAGTCCATCCAAAAGCCCAAAACCTACATTAACAAGATTTTTCTCTTTAAGCTTATAGACCTTTTCCGTTGCGAGGATTTCTTCGTTATAGTCTTTGCTGTTACAGAAAATAGTGTCGTAGTGGTTGAGCGCACCCTCGCGCAAAGTGAGATTGCAACTGCCAAGCCCATGGTCTATGTAGATATATTCTATATCCTTTTTTTCTATAGAACGCTTGAAATGGTAGACGTTGAAGTCTGCAAGTGTCATGATGAGGACATTGCAGTTCATTTTCATAAATGTAGTGATAAGCCCATGGTCAGAGCAAAAATATGACTCAAACTGCGGCTTTTCAAACTCAAACACCTGATCTCTCAAATCCGTCGTGAGATAGTGGACAGTAATGTCGGAGTTTTCGATAATATAATCAATAAAAGGCTCAAAATACTTATAAAATCCACTTTGCTCCGAAAAGAACACAATCTCTTTATCAACCGAAAAGAACCTCTGCATATCTACCTTTTCACGTGCCTTTTGCAGTCTCTTACGCTCACGCAAAGCAGTCTTTTCCTCTCTTGTAGGCTTTATTTTTACAGAGCGGTTTTCGTAGTCGATGTACTTTTTGGGATTATAAATCAGATTGCAAATCGCAAGTGTTGCGACACCCAAAATATTGCTGTAAGTCCAAAAAAGACCTACACCCGAAGGTACGGCAAATACAAACCATCCGGTGAAAACAGTGAGTAAAATCATAACACCCCACTTACCGAAAAAACCCTGCTCGCGGGATATGACATTAAAAAAGTTTTGCATAACGCACAGGAAAATGGTAGAAAGTATGGCAAGAGCAGGAACAAACAACCCAACGGGCGAGCTGAGCAAATCAAGCCCGAAGAAGTACGGGTAGATGTTCTCACCGAGATGCCGCTCAGGATTATTGACAACACTTATAACTCCGATAATCAACGGAATCTGCACCAAAAGCGGCAAAATAGCCTTAAAAGCACTGTACTTCTCTTTCTTAAACAGTGCTTTCTGTTCACTAAGCATCAAACTCGGCTCACTTGCATAGCGTGCCTGCAAATCATCCAGAGCCGGTTTGATTTTGACCATGGCAATAGAATTTTTCTGCGATATAAGCGATATTGGGAAAAGAATCAGCCTCGCGAGAACTGTAAAAGCAATAATTGCCCACCCGAAATTACCTGTGGCAGTGTAGCACAAGTGCATGAGATAACCAAATGTATTGCCAAAAATAATGTCTATCATATTCACGAATCAGAAACATCCCCGTTTTGCTTTGATACTTGCCGTTCGATTTTCCGCTGTTTCATTTTAACACTTAAATTCTTGAAAAACAATATAATCTTACGCCGAAAAACCCCGAAAACCACTCCCATAGTGATAAAAAAACCGGCAATAATCTGCGTGAGCATTGCTGTTGTGGCGGGGTCAATATAAGCCGAAGCAGAGAAGATAAAAAGCTCAGAAAAGAAAAACATAAAGTATGCAACAGCAAAAACAGAGCCAAAAATCCTACCCACCCTTTTCCCTTTAGTCATAGTAAAATCCCCTTTAATGGTATAGTATCAGATAAGCAAATTACATATTATCTGCGAGAACAGCAACAACAGCGAGAATGTCATTATATATTCAGAGCCGTAAAATATCAAGCAAAACTTGCGACCGAGCATATCACTATGATTCTGGAGTGTTAAGTACAGACTAAGCCAAAAGTGGATGATTTGTGGAGTCTTTTTTGCGAGAGCAGTGGCGCAATGCTCTCTGGCTCGCAAAAAAGCGGAATAAATTATCCATTTTTGGCGAC
>WQTE01000013.1 GCA_009786445.1 Oscillospiraceae bacterium
AAACCATGTAACAAAGTGGAAATTAACTTCGTTACATGGTGAAATTGTTGCGGTTCTAAGGCTAATAACCTGCGGAATTAAGTGCATTTATAATTAAAGTTTTAAAAGGTGGTGACTTATGGGTGATACTGTATCAAAAAGCTGGTTTTGTGTCTTTAATAACCCCGCTGACCATGATTATATAGGCACTCCCGAAGAAGTTGTTGACAGGATTATTGAAGAATGGATAAAAGACCACCCGCAGAGGTCATGCGCCGTAGCTTACTGCATATCAAAAGAGGGCTTGCACCATCTACACGCAGTATTCGAGGACACAAAAGCAATGAGATTCAGCGCAATCAAAAAGACATTCCCCAAAATGCACATAGAGGAAACAAAAGGCAATAAAGAGCAAGCAGAGGATTATATATACAAGCGTGGAAAATTTGAGGACAAAGACGAAAAGATAATCCACCTCGGCAAATACGGCGATATAAAAGGTCGGCAAGGCGCAAGACGTGACCTCGGTATCATAGAGGATTTACTACAGCAAGGCAAGACACCGAATGAAATCTTTGACACAAGCATGACATTCAGGCGATACGACAAAATGATAAAAGAAGCATACTTCCGCAAGCGATTTATAGAGACTCCACTAGAGCGCAATATCATAGTACACTGGCACGTAGGCAACTCAGGAAGCGGAAAAAGCTATACGCTGATAAAGCTATCAGAGACGGTAGGCGAAGAAAATATATACACCGTGACCGATTACCAAAATGGATTTGACAAGTACAACGGCGAAGCAGTATTATTTCTAGACGAATTCCGCGGACAAATGCGATATAATACACTGCTGACGATATTAGATAAGTATAAAGTACAAGTACCATGCAGATATAATAATGCTTACGCTCTCTGGGTCGAAGTCCACATCACAAGCGTATTCCCGCCCGAAAAATTGTATCATGAAATGGTAGATAAAAATAAGGATATAGACACGCTTTCCCAGCTAATGCGCCGTATACACTTTATACACTACCACTACAAAGACGGTACAGATTACAAGGTAAAAGCAATCCCAATTACAAAATACACCACGTATGAGGACTTAGAAGCCAGTGTGCAACCCGACTGGATACAAGAATGCTATGCGTGGGAGAAAGGAGAATCACAGCTATGAGTAAAGTTGATATGTCAGTAATTGAAGAAATGGTAAAAAAGGGAGAATATGAGTATTGTGAGCTACTAAGTAAACTTGAAAAGTTGGAACGTGAAAGCAGTGACAAGGAGCGCAAGTTTGATATAGTTAGGTATCAGCTTTTAGCAGACGAAGCCCGCACGGCGAAGCTTCACGATGAAATCAAGCATCTAAAACAGAAAGGCGAAAAAGACAAGCGCAAGCATAAGCGCAAATATGAGAAAATGCAACTTGAGCTACTGCGTCATATAGTCCGATTGCAAAGCCAACTCGTAAAAGATGATGATTCAAAAATACTAGATATTGCGAAATATTTATGAAATTTACTTAAAAAAAGTATTGACAACACAAGATACATGGGTTATACTAGTAGGGTAGTTAACGGTTAAAAAGTCTTTATTTTGTGTAGTTGTAGTAAATTTTTTTACATGCATTATTCAACAAAATAAAGATTTTGTTGAATTGGGCAGGACAAAAAACGGCCCCGTGACAAAAATCCGTTATAACAAAGTGTAATCGCTTATAACGAAATGTTATAACGTTGTAGTGTGAGGTGATTTTGCAAATGGACTATAGAAATGAAACGCCTGAGATTATTCGTGAGTTTCTGTTTTACCACGAGACTATTAAAGGGCACTCTAAGAAAACCATTGACGAGTATTTTCTTGACCTGCGTATGTTTTTTCGCTTTCTTAAAGTTTACAGAGGTATTGTACCGTCGGAAACGCCATATGAAGAAATCTCTATAATGGATATCGACTTTAACTTTGTAAAGTCTGTAACAATTACCGATGTCTATGAATATCTTACATTCCTATCCAGAGACAGACCAAAGAGAAAAAACAGCCGCAATACTGAATACGGACTCGGTCCTGCGGCAAGGGCGCGTAAAACGGCCGTAATACGCTCCTACTATAAATATCTCACGCTTAAATCTAATAATAACCGACTCAGTGAAAACCCTGTTGCAGACCTTGATTCACCAAAACTCAGAAAATCTCTGCCGCGCTTTCTGAGCCTCGATGAAAGCGTTAAGCTGCTTGATAGTGTTGACGGACCGAATCGCGAACGTGATTTTTGCATTTTGACAATATTCCTCAATTGCGGACTCAGAATATCGGAGCTTGCCGGACTCAATCTGACAGATTTACGCGAGGACTCTGTGCGTGTACTCGGTAAGGGAAACAAGGAACGTATAGTATACTTAAATGATGCCAGCGCCGCAGCTATAAACAGCTATTTGCAAGTAAGGAAAAACCAAGCTCCAATAGACAACCGCGCACTATTTCTATCAAAAAGGCGCACCAGAATAAGCACATCTACAATACACAATCTGGTAAAAAAACATCTGCTTGCCGCTGGGCTGGACAGCACAAAATATTCATCACATAAACTCCGCCACACGGCGGCGACTTTGATGTTAAAAAGCGGCGTTGACGTCAGAACGCTCCAGGAACTTTTGGGGCACGAACACCTCAACACCACACAAATATATACGCACATTGAAAACAGCAGCCTGCGAGAAGCAGCCAAGCTCTCCCCCCTGTCGAGCTATAAAAAATAAATCTGGCGTAAACCCTTCGGCGCTGGGGATAAACTTCCCATCATCTGCGATTGTGACTTTCATTCAAAATAATCGCAAGCTCTCGGAGCGTAAAGTGTTCCGCCAGTTCGACATTAAAGTATGGGATAGGAATGAACGGACTGCCGATTTCGGCATGTGGAGTGTTTACCGACATCTCGCTCATAATTTGCCGAGTTATAACAGTACCGACGTTATTAAAACCGTAATCAAGCAAAATACGCGTATCGTTAAAACGCTCACCGTGCAATGAACCCATGGTTACAGCAATAATTCTTCTCCCGTTTTGAACCGCCGTGCCTGTGAAACACCAGCCGGCGGGATTTGTAAACCCTGTCTTAAACCCGTCAATGCCTTCATATTCGCCCAGCAAAAAGTTTGTATTATTAAACGAATTACCGTCAAACTCGATAGTTTCCATCGAAGTAATCTCCAATATAACCGGGTGGCTGTTAATCATTGACCTGGTGACCTCTGCCATGCCATGTGCAGAAATCATATTGAGAGGCGATCTACCCCAGCTATCGAACAAAGCAGCTTCAATGCCGAGTTCTCTCATCTTCTCATTCATTGCGGCAACCGTAGCTTCTTCGGTTTCAAACACCGCCTCGCCCATTTGAACCGTGGCAGCACCGGCAGAGCGCACAACGGCGGCTTCCATTAGCTCCCGAACAGTAAAGGCTGACCCTGTGGGCATAACAATGTTAGAATAAGCTCTCACCCTAGAAAATGCCGTATTTTCTGCGCTTGTCGGCACCAAAGTGTCAAAACTTATAATACCATCACTAATCGCATCAAGAACTATGTAAGCAGCAATCATTTTTGCCATGCTTGCCGGGACTCTCTGCTCATGTGCGTTATATTCGAAAATGACAAGACCTGTATCAAAGTCGATTACAATGGCCGCCGCTGAAGTGATAATCTCGTCGGCAACCTCAACCGCCAAAGAACTATTACCGGAAAAAAAAGCAAGCAACAGCACGGTGACTATAAGCACAGCAAAAAATCGTGAAAAAATACATGATGCTCTTTTCATTTTATGGTCATTCCTCTCACTTTACTCACTTGTGTTCCCACTCTTTGTACTCAAGCGCCTGTTTATACAGGCGTCGGTAACTCTCATAACGCGATTTGTGTATTTTGCGTTCATCAATGGCTTTCAAAATGGCACAGTCCGGCTCATCCATATGTGCGCAGTCTAAGAATTTACATTCGCCTATATGCGGCTCAAATTCCCTAAATAAAAAATGCAACTCATCTTTATCTGCAATATGACCTGTATCAAATGCGGAAAATCCCGGTGTATCAGCAATGAGTGCCCCGCATGATAGCTCGTAGAGTTCAACATGCCTGGTAGTATGCCTACCTCTGCCTAATTTCTTACTTATATCACCGATTGTTATTTTAAAGTTGGGGTCTATCGCATTTAGAATACTTGACTTCCCTACCCCAGAATTACCGGTAAAAGCACATATGGCTCCTTTTATCAGCTCTGTAAGCTCCGTTATACCTTCACCACAGGTTGCACATGTTCTCACAACGTCAAATCCTGAGCCGGTGTATATATCGAAGAGCTCATCGGCAGGGTCTAAGTCTATCTTGTTTATACAAATCACCGGCTCACAGCCATTAGTTGTCGATATAGCGACCATCCGATCAATTAAAAATTTGTCAGTGACCGGTATTGCAGCGGATACAATCATAACGAGTTTATCTATATTTGCTATAGGCGGCCTGACTAAAACATTTTTTCTGGGTAATATTTCGGAGATTATGCCCTTCCCCTGCTCGGTGAGGGTATAATTTACTATATCGCCGACCAGAGGAGAGCTTTTACAAAGACGAAAGCGGCCGCGTGCCCTGCACTCAGCCACCTCATGAGTGGATTTCACATAGTAAAATCCACTCATAGCTTTATAGATAATCCCTTTTGCCATGTGTCTGTACCCTTAGGGTTCGCCCGGCTCACCTGGATCGACCGGGGGGTCGGGTGGTGGTTCCGGAGGCGGTGTTGGTGTCGGGTCAGGCGGGGTTGGAGTTGGTGTTGGAGTTGGTTCCGGTTCAGGCGTTGGAGTTGGTTCCGGGGTAGCAGGAGGGCCTGTTGATACATGCACAGCGACTCGTGTACCTCGAGAAACTGTGGCTCCAACATGAGCTATGAATGTTACCGTACCTTCCGGATCGGCAGATTCAAATCGTGAAACTTCCATAACAAGGTCTAGCTCAGCAAACGCAGCATTAACCGCTGCTTCCGTACTGCCAACCATATCCGGTATCACAACGGTGATGTCCTCAGGACCCAAACTGTATCTGATAATAATCTGATTACCTCGCGCCAATGCATCTCCTGCTCTCGGAAGCGTTTCAATTACAGTGCCTCTAGGTTCCTCACCTGCGACGGGTTCTGATTCAATTTGAAGGCTTAGTTGCATGTTGATAAGTCGATTTCTCGCTTCGACATAGTGCAAACCACGTAGGTCAGGCATCTCCGCCGGTGGCTCATCACCGGAGGAAATCCAGAGTCTCACTCTGATTCTTTCACCGGGGCGCGGGTAAGCGCGAACTCTGGCAGCCGCCGGGTCTTGTGAGATAACCACGCCTTCAGCAACATCGTTATTTGGCTCAAAAATGGGGTCAAATACGTACAAGTCAAAGTAATCATCGCTAAGTCGTATATCGTCAAATCTGCGACCGACAAAGTCCGGTATTGTGGTCTGTTCGTCAGCCGGATTTAACCATTCGTTGATTGAAGGGAATACAAAAATTGCGAGCAATACTACAACAAATATCACAACTGCAAAGATTCCGACCAGAGTGGCGGTGCTACCGGATCTTCTTTTCGCATCACGGTACTCTTCGGGAGACAAGTCATTTCTCGGGCGTGTTGATATGGCAGGCTGCATAGATCTGCTCGTCCTGACATCCGAAGCGTTTATTGCATCTTTTGGTATATATCTGGTTTCGTATGGCGAACCTATGTCAGCAGATTGTCTCTCAGCGGGATTTGACATGGCATAGTTGAATACAATTCCCGGATTTCTGCGAAAATCTTCCAAATCACTGAGCATTTCATCTGCCGATGCAAATCTTAGCATAACATCCGGCTCCATTGCATGCATGGTGATTTCTTCAAGCCCTGCGGGTATGTCCGGATTTATATCACGAGGTCTTAGCGGAATTGCGCTTATATGCTGAATAGCAACCGATACCGGAGTATCACCGACAAATGGCAAGCGACTGGTCAGCATCTCATACATGACAACGCCCACAGAGTATATATCCGATCTGGCATCAACCTGACCGCCTTTTGCCTGCTCCGGTGAAATATAGTGGACGGAGCCGAGTGTCTCTTGTGTGAGTGTATTTTGCACAGAAAGCAATCTGGCAATGCCAAAATCAGCAACTTTGACGCTGCCGTCTTTTAAAATCATGATATTGTGCGGCTTAATATCACGGTGAATTAAGCCTCTGGAATGTGCGTGAGTCAACGCCTTTGTAATCTGCGATGCAAAGTGCAATGCCTCTTTCCAGTTGAGGAGTCCCTTTCTGTTGATGTATTGCTTTAAGGTGATGCCTTCGATGAGCTCCATAACGATGTATTCTGTACTGCCGCTACGGCTGACATCGTAAACAGCGACAATATTCGGATGAGACAACATGGCTACGGCTTGAGACTCTGTGTAAAAACGTCGTTGAAACTCTTCGTCACCTGAAAGCTCTTCTTTTAAGATTTTAATGGCAACGAGTCTATTGAGGCGATGACAGCGTGCCTTATACACATATGCCATGCCCCCTGCTCCTATGAGTTCTATAATCTCGTATCTGTTATCGAGAATTCTGCCAATATACTTATCGCCAAATTCCATTTACAGTCCTCCCTGTTTCTTGTATATAACAACTGTAACATTATCAGGTGCTCCGCGTGAAAGTGCAAGATTCATAAAAGCCTCACAACTATTTTTTACGGGCTTGCCTTTTTTTAGCCGGGTAAAAATCTCATTTTCGGAAGCGAGGTTAGAAAAACCGTCACTGCAAAGCAGAATATATTCTCCCGGTTTAAGATTGAGTAAAAATATGTCCGGCGGCTCATGGGCACTCGTGCCGATTGCGCGTGTGATTAAGTTTTTGTTAGGATGCATATGCGCTTCGTCACGAGATATTTCGCCTCTTTCAATCATATCCTCAACGACAGAATGATCTCTTGTTATCTGAAAAACTTCCGAGTCTGTGACATGGTACATACGGCTATCGCCTACATTTGCCACTACTTCACCGAATTTAGTTGAAATTGCAGCAGTGAGCGTTGTACCCATGCCTGCAAACTCTAAATCCTGAGTACTTTTATCGAATACTTTCGTATTTGCAATTAACACCGCATCAATCATCTTTTGTGCGACATCACTTTGATTGGTAAAGTTTTGAGTATGCTTAATTATGTGGTCTATAAATGTCTCTGCGGCAAGTGTGCTCGCAATATTGCCCGCATTGGCTCCGCCCATACCGTCACAGACAACAAAGATTGCCGTGTCGTTGTCCTCATCGATATGAGTTTTATAAACGTCTTGATTACATTTCCTTACCTTACCATTATCCGTGATACCCCAAAACTCCATCTGCTGTCTCCGTAAGCTATTTTAATGTTTGCCATCTGAGTTCTCCGCATGAAGCATTAATATCAGCCCCCAAAGACCTGCGGAGTGTATAGTTGACTTTATTTTCCTTCAGCACTGCGGTAAACTTGTCAATACTCTCAGCCGGACTCTCTTTAAAGCTACTTTCCTTAAAACTGCTCAGTGTTATTAAGTTTAAATGACTTCCGGTATTTTTTAGCAGCTTTGAAAGCATTTTTGCGCTTTCGGGAGAATCATTTACCTTGTCAATCAAAGCATATTCGTATGTAACACGTCTGCCTGTTTTAGAGAAATACTTGTTGCACGCTGCTATCAAACTTTCAACAGGCGTTCCTTTGCTCGACGGAATAAGATACATTCTGGTGCTGTCGTCAGGTGCATGAAGCGAAATCGCCACCGTTAATTGTACACCATACCCTGCCATTCTGTCAATATTTTCTATAATTCCGCATGTTGAAACCGTAAGATGCCGTGAGCCGATATTGATACCTGCTTTATAGCGGACAATTTCTATAAACCTCATAACATTTTCAAAATTGTCCAGAGGTTCACCAATTCCCATCAGAACGACATTCGATATTTTTTTACCGCTGTCTTGTTTGGTAAAAAGCACCTGGTCAAGCATTTCCGAGGCAGTGAGATTGCGCTTAAACCCACCTATCGCAGATGCACAAAACAGGCATCCCATCTTGCAGCCCACCTGAGTAGAAATGCAAATTGAGTTACCGTGCGAATACTCCATCAAAACACTTTCAATTGCCTCTCCATCGTGTAATCGCCATAAATATTTAATCGTGCCATCAACCTTTGATACTTGTTTTTTTATTACAATCGGCGAAGTTATATAAAACTCGTCATTGAGTGAACTGCGCAAACCAAGCGAGATATTAGTCATTTCATCAAAGCTGCTGACTCCCTTATGTAACCACGCAAAAACTTGTTTTGCCCTGTAACGCTCGTGCCCGGCTTCCTCAAAATGCTCCTCAATCTCACTGAGGTACATTGATTTTATATCACGTTTCATACAACTCGGTTGCCTCTCATATAGTCAGCCGCACTCATAGCTTTACCACCGGGAGCTTGGAGCAATTTAATGCAAACAGTACCATCCCCCGTTACCACTTCGAGCTTTGTCCTATTGTCAGTTATGATTTGACCGGGCGGAAGCTCAGTTTTAGTGTCAGAAATCTCAGCAGTAAGTATCTTGACAGATTTTCCGCTAAGCTCCATAGTAGCCATCGGCCAAGGGTTAAGCCCGCGGATTTTGCAAGATATTTGCTTCGAGCTACACGACCAATCTATTGGCGACATTTCCTTTTTGAGCATCGGAGCATAGGTCGCCTCGGCATGGTTTTGCGGAGTTCTATTTGCACGTCCCGCTTCTATTTCACGTACAGTTTTACTGAGAAGCTCTGCGCCTAAAATACTCAGGCGCGAGAACAAATCTCCTGATGTTTCATGCTCGCCTATCGGGGTTTTCTCAGTGAAAATTATATCCCCCGCATCCATTTTCTCCGCCATATACATAGAAGTTACGCCCGTCTCTTTCTCACCGGATAAAACAGCATGTTGAATCGGTGCCGCTCCCCTGAATTTAGGTAACAAAGATGCATGAATATTGACACACCCGAAACGCGGCAGGGCAAGAACGTTCACAGGCAGCAGCTTGCCGTAAGCGACAACAGTAATCAGGTCAAACTCTATACCGGAGAAAATATCGGCAGACAATTTCCCCTCAGGCTGAAAAATCGGCAGATTTTTCTCCAGTGCAAACTCTTTCACCGGACTATAGCTGAGCTTCATTCCTCTATTTCGAGGTTTATCAGCCTGTGTAAACACACCGGTAATTTCATGCCCGTCGGCATAAAGTCTCGCAAGTGATTTAAGCGCAAACTCAGGCGTTCCCATAAAAACAATTTTCATAATGTATCCAATCAAAATATCTCTGCTCTCTCCGGACGATGTGCAATTTCGTCTGTAGGGGCGATTATTAATCGCCCGTTAGGATGGTTTACGAAGCCATTCGGGCGATTGATAATCGCCCCTACAAAAACCTAAATAAACAGTATTGTCTACGACTCCTACGTGTTATCTGTGGAAGTGTCACGGTTTCTTTCGCTTTGCTTCTTCGCGTTCCTGTCGCATTTCTTCGACTTCTTCATCTGTCAAGTAACGCTCGACTTTAGCCGTAAAGAGCTCTCCGTTTAGGTGGTCTATCTCATGGCAAATTGCACGGGCCGTGAGCTCATTGCCCTCATACTCGAAAAAATTGCCTTCCCTGTCCTGCGCCTTGATTTTCACCGACATCGGCCTTGTGACAATCCCGTTGACACCCGGCACGCTCAGGCAGCCTTCACTCCCGCTCTGCTCACCGTCAATGCTCAGAATCTCTGGATTGATAAGCTCCACCATCATTTCATCCATTGCGGTTTCATCGGAAGTCACCTCAATGTTTGTATCGACAATGAGAGCAACACGGCGCAGCACCCCAACCTGCGGTGCAGCAATCCCCAAACCGTCAGCTTCAATGAGTGTTTCACGCATATCGTCCAGCAGGATATGAAGCCGTTTATTAAAATCCGTCACTTCCCTGCTCTTTTTACTGAGTCCTTTATCCTCGTCTGTCAAAATTGTTCTGGTAGCCAAAATGTTTCCTCCTTAGTGGTGTCCGACCTGATTCAGGCTCAAAGCTATAGCGATGATGTAATTTTCACTAAAATGTTTAATAGACCCAGCACAGAATAACATAGTTGTGATAAATTTTCAACCTTATCAGACATATACCACCATGGGGACTAGACATAAAGCGAAATATGTGATTTAATTAGCAACGCAATATTATTTGAGAGAGGTAATTGTATATGAAGAACTTAAAAGTTTCAGCAAAGCTTATTGTCAGCTTCCTGATTGTTATTTTACTAACAGCCATTGTAGGAGGCGCGGGATTTATCGGCATGATGCAACTGGGGCAAGGTGCCGATGAATTGTATGATAGACAATTTTTGCCGATTATTGCGCTGTCAAACGCTCGTGAGGTTTTCCAGCGTAATCAAGTAGTCATGCGCGAAGTAGCACTTGCCCGAGGCAGCGATGAGAGGCTCAACACTCATCTGGCAAGTGCCGTGCAAAATGCGGCAGTGTTCCATTCTTACATGGAAGAATTCGGTGCAAGCATCATTGACCCCGAAGTCAGAAGGCAGTTTGACGGTGCTGTAAGTGCTTTCGATGAATGGCAAGCCACACTGCTTTATCTTGTGGATTTATCAAGAGTTGCGGCATCTTCGAGCGAGATTACACCGGTAGTAGAAGAAAGAGCGGTTCCCGTTGCTACATATTTGATGAGTACTTTGGATAGCATTGTAAACACAAGAGTTGAACAAGCGGCAGCAGTTGACCAAGAAATCGACAATACAACTACGGTTATGACTACTTTAATCATAGTTGTAGTAGTTGCTGCAGTCACTATAGCAATGTTCCTTGCACTATACATGTCAAGGCTTATAGCCAAGCCGCTGGGTATAGTGTCGGGATTTATGAAAGCAATTGCAGATGATGGCGATATAGTGATATCAGATGAGGATCAAAGACTGCTTGATATATACAAAAGTCGTAAAGATGAAGTTGGAGATTTGTTTAGCTCAGCTGCGGGTATGTCTGTGTATATGAACTCAACTGCCGATGAACTCGTACGTGTTTCAAATGGTGACCTCAATTTCAATGTTGAAATATCTTCTGATAAAGACAAGTTGGCATTGACACTTCAAAAAACGATTGATAACCTCAATGTTATGTTTGGCGAAATCAACACCGCCTCCAGACAAGTCGCCACCGGCTCGAAACAAATCGCAGACGGGTCTCAGACCCTGGCTCAAGGCAGCACGGAGCAGGCGGCATCAGTACAGCAGCTCAGCTCATCAATCTCCCAGATTGCACAAAAGACAAAAGAGAACGCAGATATGGCGGGACGGGCGGCATCACTTGCTACAAACATCAAAAGCAGTGCAGAAAAAGGTAGCGGGCAGATGGAGGAAATGATGACCGCAGTAAAAGACATCAACGAATCCAGTCAAAACATCAGCAAGGTCATCAAGTCCATTGACGATATCGCATTTCAGACCAATATCCTTGCACTCAACGCTGCGGTTGAAGCGGCAAGAGCAGGACAGCACGGCAAGGGCTTTGCAGTTGTAGCGGAGGAGGTCCGCAACCTCGCCGCCAAGAGTGCAGAAGCTGCAAAAGACACAGAAAGCCTAATTGCAGATTCCATAGCAAAAGCAGAGCTTGGCTCACGCATTGCCGATGAAACCTCAGAAAGCCTCAATGAAATAGTATCGGGTATAGATGAGAGTACAAGGCTTGTCAGCGATATAGCTGCTTCTTCTGAGGAGCAAGCAACCGGTATTGAGCAAATCAATAAAGGTGTAGACCAGGTTGCCCATGTCGTTCAGCAAAACAGCGCAACTGCAGAGCAGAGCGCAGCCGCATCTCAGGAAATGAGCGGACAGTCTACAATACTTGAAAGCTTAATCTCACAGTTTAAACTGAAAAACTCACAGAATTTTGAGGGATTACCCGCAGCAAATAAAGAACTGCTGCCCACTGAAGCCGGCTTAAATACAGCGCACGGGGATTTTGATTCATCAGACGACTTTGGTAAATATTAATAATAAGCCTTAAAACAGTTTTAGCCTCGGACTTACCAAACAAGTCTGAGGCTAAAAAATGTTTTCTTTTTTAGGAGGGGTCAATCGCCAATATCAACATCTGCGTAAACTGTTATAGCCTTTATCCCCTTGATCTTTGAGAACTCTCTAATGATATATGCGATGGTCGTTCTCACTTTTTTACTGTTTTTGCAGTTCAGAACCAGTTTATAACGAAACTTGTTCTTAATTTTGGAAACAATAGCAGGTGCGGGTCCTAAGATCTTAACGCCTCGCTCATTTCTGAAATAAACATCGAGTACCATTCTCAGGTGTGCACAAGCTTTGATAACATTGATCTCATCAGTACCTATTACACTCAGACCAATGAGATCAGTGAGCGGTGGGCTGTTTAGAGCCTTGCGGAGTTCTATTTCATTTTCATAGAAGCCATCATAATCTTGCTGTGCTGCGAGAGTAATAACCTTATTCTCCGGAGTAAAAGTCTGAATCACAGCGCGCCCGGGTTTCTCCCCGCGACCACTGCGCCCTACAACTTGCGTTATAAGTGAAAATGTCTTTTCACCGGCACGATAATCGCTTATATACAGCGACAAATCGGCACTGAGCACACCAACTAAAGTGACATTTTCAAAATCCAATCCTTTGGTGACCATCTGTGTACCAATCAAAATTTCGGCTTTTTTCTCGCGAAACGCAGAGAGTAGCTTGTCATGTGAATCCTTACGAGTCGTAGTATCAGCATCCATTCTGATTATGCTCACATCGGGAAAAAGCTCTTTAAGCTCACTCTCGACCTTCTGGGTGCCAATCCCGATATAGTTTAGCTTGCCGCTACACTCGGGACAAACAGTCGGATTGTGAATATAATAGCCGCAGTAGTGACACATAAGGCGGCGACCCGTAGCATGATAAGCCATGGAAACACTGCAATCTCGGCATTTATACGTATACCCACACTCACCGCAGGTCACAATGGGGCTTGCGCCGCGCCTGTTGAGAAAAAGTATGCTCTGCTCACCATTATTTAAGTTTTTTTGAAGTTCCTCCCTGAGCACCGAGCTGATACTGCCGCCATTTCCGGCTTTTAACTCTTTTTTCAAGTCAACAATAAAAACCGATGGGAGAGATTGATTGTTAAACCTGTTTTCCAGACGAAAAAGACTGTACTTCCCTGTTTTCGCTGCATACATACTTTCAATAGACGGGGTTGCGGATGCTAAAAGCAATAACCCGTTTGTGCGGGTGACTCTATATTTGGCTATTTCCCGCGCATGGTAACGAGGACTGCTGTCTGATTTATACGTGTGTTCTTGTTCCTCGTCAATGACGATAAGACCGATGTCTTTAAGTGGAGCGAAAACAGCAGAGCGAGTGCCGACAACAACCCGCACCTTTCCATCACGTATTCGCTTCCACTCGGTAAACCTTTCCCCAGCACCGAGGGCACTGTGCAAAACGGCAACTTCATCACCAAAATGAGACTGAAAAATAAAGACCGTCTGCGGTGTCAGAGCAATCTCGGGCACAAGCACAATCGCTGTCTTTTGGGCAGCAAGCACAGCTTCTATAAGCTTTATGTAAACGATTGTTTTACCGCTTCCCGTAACGCCGTAAAGCAGAGCAGCCTTAGGCTTATTAGAGCCTATGAGTGGAAAAATCCCTTCAAATACTTTTATTTGCTCCGGACTAAGCTCCACCTCTGCTTGGGGATATTCCCCACGTTCCCTGCTCTTAGGCTTTCTCTTGAAGTCAATTTTTGTAGGTAGCATAACACGAAGCGCATCATACACTGTACAGAAAAATCTATCGCTCATCCAGAGCGCAAGACGAAGATTTTCATCAGAAAAAATCGGCTCATCGTCCAAAACCGTATCTATGCATTTAAGTTTATCAAAAGAGCTTTCGGCTACGGTGGACAACACAACACCCTCGACTTTATTATCTCCCATGCCAAAAGGAACTAAGACCCGCACACCCGGACGAATTTTATCGGCTGTCTCGGGCGAAATAAGATAATTATAGGGTTTGTCGATATGAAATGTTGCAGCAGAAACTGCCACTTTAGCAACACAATGACTCATAACGTTTTTTTTACAAGTCATCGGGAACTGCCACTCTCAGTTCACCGGCAGCGATTTCCTCAATTGCCTGTGAGACAGGCTTGTCGTAGTCAAGGTCATCATAACCGCTGTTCATGTTTGCAATGTCCCTCGCTCGCTTGGCAATGATATTTACGAGCAGATATCGGCTGTTTACGTGTTTTAACATATTTTGAAGTGATGGGTAGAGCATGTTTAATTCAATCCTTTCGATTTATTGGTATCTATTATAGATAAAATCTCATCTACTGCACGTGAAACTACATCATTTACAACAATGTATTTATAGCGAGATTTCTCTTCTAACTCATCTCCGGCGCGCTTTAATCTTGCCAGAAGTTTATCTTCCGAGTCGGTTCCCCGCCCCCTGAGGCGTTTTTCAAGTTCCTCCATACTTGGAGGAATAATGAAAATGGTGAGAGCATCGGGAATTTTTTCCATTACCTGCTTTGCTCCGAGAACTTCAATGTCAAGAATTATCGTTTTCCCCGTCTCGATACACTCTAGGATAGGCTCTACCGGAGTTCCATAGAAATTTCCTACATACTCGGCATATTCGAGGAATTTTCCTTCATTTATCATCTCTACAAAACGCTCGCGCGATAAAAACTTGTAAGCTACACCGTCTATTTCGCCCGGTCTTGGCTCTCTGGTGGTTGCAGAAATCGAAAAGACAAACTCCGGGTCTTTTTCGAGAAGCTGAGTTATGACAGTGCCTTTCCCCGTGCCCGACGGAGCAGATATTACAACGAGGTTCCCTTTTTCATTAATGTTCATCTGTAATCTTCACCTCATGGACAGCATCGGATTGTTTATCTTGAGAATGCAACCTTGCAGCAACCGTTTCAGGCTGAAGCGCAGAGAGCAGTAAAAACCCATTATCTATAACAATTACAGCGCGTGTACGCCGGCCAAAGGTAGCATCAATGAGCATACTCTTTTCTCGTGCATCTGCAATAATCCGCTTTATCGGCGCAGATTCCGGACTGACAATCGCCACAATCCTTCCAGCGGAAACAATATTACCAAAACCTATATTTATCAGTTTCATAGTTTTGCCCCACATTATTACTCAATATTTTGAGCTTGTTCCCTGATTTTTTCTATTTCCGCTTTGAGATCTACTATGACCTTTGAGAGCTCGACATCATTGCCCTTTGAGCCGATGGTGTTTGTCTCCCTGTTAAACTCCTGAAGCAGAAAATCAATCTTCCTGCCGACAGGCTCTGTACCCTCTAAAAGACTGCGGAGCATAGATATATGACTGCGAAGTCGAACAGTTTCCTCACTCACTGAAACACGATCAGCGAAAATAGCAGCCTCTGTTAAAATGCGGGCTTCATCTACATTTGAGGACTCCAAAACCTCGCTTAACCTTGATGTCAGTTTCTTTCTATACTCAGCTACACTGCGGGGAGAAATCTCCTCTACCATACCTGTCAGCCGCTCAATTTCGGTTAACCTGCCTGACATATCGCGTTCGAGTTTTTCACCCTCACGAGAGCGCATATCGTCAAAATCTGTAAGGGCAGTTTTTAGGATTTCACTGATATCGGAAAGTAATTTATCTTTGTCTACTTCGCGCTTTGTTGCCTGTAAAACATCGGGAAATTTTGCAATATCCACAGATGAGCCAATTTGGAGGGAGTCATAGTTATTAGTAAGAGCATTCTCTTCTGCTATTGACTTGAGAGCAACGATATATGCTTTAGCCAGAGCGTGGTTGACATTTATTTCAATATCATCAGATGCAGAACTGTCAATTGTGATAAACACATCGATTTTTCCGCGTGAAATACAGCTTGAAACAACCGCCTTTAAAGGCTCTTCAAGTGCTATGAAACCCCTCGGCAGCTTCACTGAAACATCAAGATGCCTATTGTTAACACTCCTGATTTCTATAGAAATCTCTGTTTTATCCGAAACACCTTTTGCACCACCGTAACCTGTCATGCTTTTTATCATTAAAAAGACCATTCCCTTCAAAAATAATCAAACCCGCAGATAACTCTATCACCTTTTGCGGATAAACGCTGACTAATCAGAGTTTATCTAAGGATCATCCGGGTCAGACTCAACAATCCTGACGGTAAGATTGACACCACCTATTGGATCGATAGCGGCATTAATCCCATCTAAATATACTCGGGCAAGCAAAGTTGACGTACCCTGACCGAGCTCACTTATATCTGCTACAACTCTTATGTTCTCAGGATATACAAGCGCCAAATCTTCGGCTAAACCCCTCAAGGTCACTGTCACGGTCTGGTTGACAATGCTTGCTGTAAGTCCGGGTGGAGTATTTATGATATGTAAGTTAGGTGTGCTGAGAATGTCAATATTAAGCCCCAGCACCTCAACATACACCGTAGCAGCGGTTTCACCGGAAATATTTTCTATACCATCGGGCACCAGAATTGGAAACTCAACTGTAGTGCTTGTACTGAAAGAAGTCATATCTATTGTTCCAAGCATGAATGTATTGAGTTCCCTAATTCTGTCGGGGTCTGCAGCGACAGTGATATGGGAAGGGTTGATAACAATATTTCTGTTCAGTTCCGATGTAGTTGAACCATGGAGCAGTGTAGCTGTCAAAGGTACATGCATCATTTCTCTGATTGGGATAGTAACAAGAATGGTATAGTGGTTAAAACTAAGAGATTCTAGTGAATCCTCATCAAACTGCTCACCGTAATCATCTATGAGAATAAAATCCATATCCTCTGTGATGGTGCTTGCGAGGTTCTCTCTGAGTATCGGAACATATGCATGATTTATTCGTGACACCACTTCCTGAGGTCCACGCACCGTAATAAACTGCGGCTCAAACTCCGGAAGCTGTGCTTCGAGATCAGGAGATGCTGTACCTCCTGTATATACCACAACAACGGGTATTTGCCTCTCAAGTATTTGATCTATGAGCAGTGTAATAAGCCCTACCGAGCGTGTCGGGACATCCACAGCATTTGGGTTTACAAGCGCAGGATACAAAATATCGTAGGTCAGGTGTACAACTCCGGCACTTATCACATCCGCAAGATTTACCTCGACAGAAATTGCCCCCGGAGTGGCTATTCTTGAGATGTCGGCACGCGTTCCAACAAAAGTCAGCGTTAAATTCTCTGTAAGAACAGTAGGTATTAGTCCCCTATCACGTAAAACATCTTCGTTTCTGAAAACTATTGGGACATTTGACACTACGTGTGTCTGCTCAACGTTTTCAGTTATTTCGACATACAGCCAGAGTGCAATCGAAACAACCATAGCAAATAATATATAGAAAATTTTTGAAGGTAATTTTTTTAGTTTTTCTTTAAACATTTACCTCTTCCTTCTGTTTACGTTTTCTCTTATCTTTATCGTCTGCGCTGATTATCTCTGCCTTGAGAAGTTTTTCGAGCGTTTCGCTGTTAAGGCTGCGCTTTAACATTCCGTCAATTGCCACTGAGATTGCCCCGGTTTGCTCAGAAACTATAACAATTACTGCATCGCTGCGCTCACTGAGCCCGATGCCCGCACGATGCCGCATACCCAGTTCTTTACCCAGTGCATAATTTGTCGAAAGCGGAAGCATACACGCCGCGGCGAGGAGTTTGTCCTCACGCAAAATCAACGCTCCATCGTGTAGCGGAGAATTATCATAGAAAATGTTTTGTATGAGCTCTGATGACACGTTTGCGTTTATCTCCACACCCGTACCGACAAAATCGTTCAGCCCTACATTTCGTTCTATTACAATGATAGCTCCGGTCTGCGTTTTTGCCATGGCTATGGATGCTGCGACAACCTTCTTAATGGAATCCTCGAGTTTTTCATACTTACCTCTTTTGCGAAATATATTGCCTAACCTGGTTGTGCCCATACGCTCAAAGAGTTTTCGTATCTCCGGTTGGAACAGTATTACAACAACGATAAGTCCCATCTGAACGACTTGCCTTAAGAGGTAAGACAAGATGTTCATGTTGAAGAAATTAGCAAGCCATGCAAGCCCCAGAATAAAAAGCAGACCTTTTATGACACTGCTGGCATTGGTTTTCTGCATAAAGTTGAGGGTGCGGTATATCAAAAAGGCTATTATGAGAATATCCACCGCATCCCAGATTCCAAAAGTAACCCTGAGCGGCGCTAAAGTTCCTATTATTTGATCTATTATGTCTCGTACAGCTTCTCTCATGAAAAATATCCTTTATAGCAGATGATGCAACAATAGTATAGCCTAAATTGCTAAATTTTGCAAATTCTTTTCTGTAAGCAAAACAACTGCTGTTGCGGATATTCCCGAGCCGTCTCCGGTGAAGCCCAGGTTCTCTTCAGTGGTAGCTTTTACACTTATGTCATTTATCGGAGCAGACAATGCCGCAGCCAGCATCTCTCGCATCCTAAAAATGTAACCCGAAAGATACGGAGTCTCTAAAACTATTGTAATATCAGCGTTGACCAGTGAATAGCCGTGTGAGTCTATCAGCGAATATGTCTGTTTTAAAAGTTCAATGCTGTTTGCATCTTTCCACTTGTCATCTGTGGGCGGAAAATGTGTGCCGATATCGCCGAGTGCCAATGCGCCGAGCATTGCATCAATAAGTGCATGAACAGGAACGTCTGCATCCGAGTGCCCATCGGGACCAAAATCGGACGGAATCTCTACACCACATAAAATGCACTTTCGTCCTTGTTTTAACTTATGTACATCATAGCCATGCCCAATTCTCATTTTCTACCTCATGTCATTGTCAGTTTGCATATTATCTGTCTGATGTAATAACCGCTTGTGCAAAAATCAAATCCTCCGGGTTCGTTATTTTTATGTTCTTGTGTGACCCCTCTACTATATGAACCGTAGCACCGATAATCTCTGCTGCCTGACAGTCATCGGTTAAGGGTATTGATTTTTTAACGGCATTTGTGAGTGCAGCTTTAATGATTTCTGCTCTGAAAATCTGCGGGGTCTGAATTTCATACAGGGTTTCTCTATCAACGGTCTCAGCGATAACACCACCCTGCACTCTTTTGACCGTCGGAGAAACTTTAACAGCGGGTGCAGCGGCGTGAAATTTTGCCGCAGTAGTGATGGTCTTGTCTATCAGCTTTTTATCTATACACGGTCTGGCGCCGTCATGTATGGCAATCAGCTTTGCTTTGTTTGACACCGCAAAAACTCCACTTACGACGGAGTCCGTTCTGGTGGCACCGCCGGCAATTATCTTTGTGGTCTTACGGTACCCGCCATGCTTGCAGAGAGCACCAATTTGCTCAAACTTATCTTCTCTTGTAACTATGATAATCTCGCTTATGAGAGTCGAGTTCTCAAACGCTTCGATTGTGTAGGCGAGAACCGGCTTATCGTTAATTAAATGAAATAGTTTATCCTCCCCTTTGCATCTTTGTGATAATCCGGCTGCTACTATCACAACACTGCAAGTGGGAGGTTTTTTTGAAGATATTTTCTTAATCGAAAAAAAAGCAGACATAACACACTATCTAAGCCATAGCCATGGAAGCGTTGAGCTGTGATTCAACTTCTTCGTATGTCAGTTTCTTTGACAAAACTATCTCAGAGATTAAAATCTGCTTTGCGGAGTGAAGCATTTTGCGCTCACCCGTTGACAGGCCTTTTTCTGAATCTCTTGACATCAGACCTTTGACCACTCGTGCCACTTCAAGCAAATCACCGCTCTTTATCCGCTGCATATTTTCTCTGTAACGCCTGTTCCAATTTGAAGTCATCTCTACATCGATTTCGCAAATTGATGCCATAAGCTCGTCGGCAGCTCCTGCATCAACAATAGGGCGTACTCCAATTTGCTCAGTGCTTTCGGTAGGAATCATAACCACCATTCCACCGGCAGGCATCTTTAAAATATAGTATAGCCTCGTGCAACCATTCATATTCTTTTCTTCGATACTGTCAATGACACCCGCACCGTGCATAGGGTGGGCTATCATATCACCGATACGAAACATAAGTAGACCATTCCTTTGTTATTTTGTGAGAAACCTGATACTCCCCTAAGCCCATTATACACCTTAACATGCAGTAAAATCAAGCATTTATGAATATTTTATTTATTATGTTTGAAAACCGGACATATTTTGTGTGCTCTTTTTTACGCAAGCACAATATAGCCGATATTTTAGGATTTATCGGGCTGATTGTACTTGGAAATAAAAGCATAGTTACGGCACTTTATCGGCGCTTTCCACCAATAATTTCTTCCTGAATAGACCTTGGAAGCTCCAAATAGTGGCTGGGTTCCATTGTAAAGTTGCCTCTGCCTTGTGTGTGTGAGCGTAAATTTGTGGCATAGCCAAACATCTCAGAAAGCGGAACAAGCGAGTCGATTTGTGCTGCACCGTTTTTTGTGTCCATCCCCGTAATCTGACCGCGCCTTGAATTTATATCGCCCATTACATCGCCCATATAATCTTCGGGCACAGTAACAATGACTTTCATAATAGGTTCGAGCAATACAGGGTCGGCTTTTGCCATTGCCTCTTTAAAGGCCATACTGCCGGCTATCTTGAACGCCAGTTCGGATGAGTCAACTTCGTGGAAAGACCCGTCAAACAAGTTGACCTTAACATCAACAACCTGATAACCTGCAAGAGTACCTGCCGTCATAGCGCCCTGGATGCCTTCATCAACTGCGGGAATATATTCTTTCGGGATAACGCCGCCCTTTATGGTATCTGTGAATTCATACCCGGCTCCGGATTCATTCGGCTCAATAGTAATTTTAACATGAGCAAACTGACCCTTACCACCCGTTTGCCTTGCATTCCTTACATCAACAGTGGCAGAGCTTCGGATAGTCTCTTTGTAAGAAACTTGTGGTTTACCAACATTTGCCTCAACCCTAAATTCACGAAGAAGCCTGTCAACAATAATCTCCAGATGAAGTTCACCCATGCCTGCGATAATCGTCTGCCCGGTTTCACTATCGGTATAAGTTCTGAATGTGGGGTCTTCTTCAGTGAGTTTTGAGAGAGCATTACCCATCTTCTCTTGACCTGCTTTAGTTTTTGGCTCAATAGCAATCTGAATTACCGGTTCAGGGAATTCCATGGATTCAAGGATAATCTGTTTTTTCTCATCACAGAGTGTATCACCGGTTGTTGTGCCTTTAAGACCCACAGCAGCAGCTATGTCACCTGCATACACCTGATTTATATCCTCACGATGATTTGAGTGCATTTGAAGAATGCGCCCAAGCCTCTCCTTACGACCTTTTGTAGAGTTGTAAACCATAGACCCCGTGGTTACTGAGCCCGAATAAACCCTGAAAAACGACAACTTCCCAACATGAGGATCCGTCTCAATCTTAAAAGCAAGTGCAGAGAACGCAGCCTCGTCAGACGGAGGTCTGCTGTCCTCTTTCCCGGTGTGTGCGTGAGTACCGATAATATCAGGCACATCAACAGGCGAAGGTAAATAATCAACTATAGCATCTAACAGCTTCTGAATCCCCTTATTTCTGTATGAAGTACCGCACACAACAGGTATAATGTCAAGTTCAAGCGTAGCTTTACGAATAGCCGCTCTGAGCTTTTCTACGGGGATTTCCTCTTCACCGATAAATGCTTCCATTATCTCATCATCATAATCGGAAACAGCCTCAATGAGCTTAGAACGATATTCATTTGCAATTTCCATCATATCATCGGGAATAGGCTCGATACGCATATCTTTACCGAGGTCATCGTAATAGACATCTGCAATCATCTCAACCAGGTCAACAATGCCTTTAAATTCGGACTCTGAACCAATCGGAAGCTGAATTGGCACAGCATTGGCTTTGAGCCTGTTGTGAACCATATTAATAACATTTTGAAAATCCGCACCGACAATATCCATCTTATTTATATAGATGATTCGCGGCACACCATAGTGGTCAGCTTGCCGCCACACAGTCTCTGATTGCGGCTCAACACCGCCCTTGGCACACATAACGGCAACAGAGCCGTCAAGCACACGTAAAGACCTCTCCACTTCCATGGTAAAGTCTACATGCCCGGGAGTGTCGATAACATTGATGCGATGGTTGTTCCAAAAACAAGTAGTAGCAGCGGAAGTAATTGTTATGCCACGTTCCTGTTCCTGCGGCCGCCAGTCCATCGTAGCCGCACCTTCATGGACCTCACCGAGTTTATAAGTACGTCCCGTATAAAACAGAATTCTCTCTGTTGTAGTTGTCTTTCCTGCGTCAATATGAGCCATAATGCCGATATTGCGCGTCCTCTCTAATGGATATTCCCGTGGCATAAAGCTCACATCCTCCTAGTTAAAATAATTTTTCGCCCACAATACGGGACGGGCAAGCCCGTCCCGTACGACAAACCCATTATCCACCGGGTTTGTGGTAATATATTATTACCAGCGATAGTGTGCAAACGCCTTGTTGGAGTCTGCCATTTTGTGTGTGTCCTCGCGCTTTTTGACTGCGGCACCGACACTGTTTGAAGCATCAAGAATTTCGCCTGCAAGTCTCTCTCTCATGGTCTTTTCATTTCTGGCTCTGGCGTAGTTGGTAAGCCAGCGCAGACCAAGAGCTTCACGCCTTTCAGCTCTAACTTCGATAGGTACTTGATAAGTAGCACCACCGACACGGCGAGCTTTAACTTCAAGTGTTGGCATTATATTCTCAAGTGCTGCGATAAAGACATCCAGAGGATCCTTCTCGGACTTATTCTTAACGATGTCAAACGCACCATAGACAACCTTTTGGGCAACACCTTTTTTACCGTCCAGCATTATGCTGTTGACCAGTCTTGTGACGATTACCGAATTATACATCGGATCGGGTAAGACCTCTCGTTTGGGTACACTGCCTCTTCTGGGCATTATGCTTCCCTCCTTCAACAAAAATTGATTTCATAGGTACTCCGGGCAAAAATAGACCCGGTTTATGCCGCACGAAGATATATATTGCATCTCATGCTAAGCATAAGTTTAATAACTACTTCGCGCCCTTTGGCTTCTTAGCGCCATACTTCGATCTGCTTTGACCTCGACCTTCAACGCCCTGTGTGTCAAGTGAACCACGTACAATATGGTAACGAACACCCGGCAAGTCTTTTACACGACCGCCGCGAATCATTACAACGGAGTGCTCTTGAAGGTTATGACCAACACCCGGAATATAAGCAGTTACTTCATGACCGTTTGTAAGTCTGACACGAGCGATTTTGCGAAGCGCAGAGTTGGGCTTTTTCGGAGTTGCAGTTCTGACCGCAGTACAAACACCGCGTTTTTGTGATGAGGCCAAATCAGTCTCAGTATTTTTGAGAGTGTTCAGACCCTTTTGCATAGCCGGTGAAGTTGACTTGTACGTAAGTTTTTTCCTGCCCTTCCTGACAAGTTGATTAAACGTAGGCATATTCTTCCTCCTTCCCTTAAAAATTTATATCAATGAATCACAAAGCGATTCAAAAATACTAACGTTTCCGGCACATATAGGTCGATTAGTAATCTCCCTCACAGCCATACTCGAAGCGGCTACAGCGCATTGCCCGACCCGATAAGAACAGACAAATCAACATCAACATCGTCAATATCTGAATCAGGATTGTAGTCGATACTGTCTTCATAGTCGCTGTCGAACTTGCGGTAGACCGAAAGACCGCTTCCGGCAGGCACCAGCTTGCCGATGATAACATTTTCCTTGAGTCCGATGAGCTTATCTACTTTACCCTTGATTGCCGCTTCCGTCAAGACTTTTGTTGTCTCTTGGAAAGAAGCAGCCGACAAGAACGACTCGGTAGCGAGTGAAGCTTTGGTGATACCCATGAGCAACGGAGAAGCATCAGCATATCTTAGCTCTGTTTCACCCTCTTCAATACGCTTTTTAATAATGGCATTGACTTTTTTAAACTCGTTGGCATCAACAGTTGTGCCGGCTAAAAGTTCAGTGTCTCCACCGTCTTCAATTCTTACCTTCTTCATCATTTGACGGACAATGACCTCGATATGCTTATCGTTAATGTCAACACCCTGTTGACGATAAACAATCTGAACCTCAGAAATGAGGTACGCCTGAGTATCATCTTTTCCGAGAATACGCATTATGTCATGGGGATTCAGAGCACCTTCGGTCAGCTTATCCCCTGCCTTTACAATATCGCCGCTGCGGACTTTGATACCTGAGAAGTAGGGTGTTTGATACGTCTTAACCTCGCCATCAGCAGAACTGGTAATGTTTATGGAGATGATAGCATTTTTGCGAGTTTCCTCGATTTCAACTACACCGTCAGTCTCAGAAAGAATAGCCATCTTCTTGGGTTTACGCGCTTCAAACAGTTCCTCAACACGCGGCAGACCTTGCGTGATATCGTCACCGGCAATACCGCCCTTGTGGAAAGTTCTCATTGTGAGCTGAGTGCCGGGTTCGCCGATCGACTGAGCGGCAATGACTCCAACCGCTTCACCTATCGAAACTCTTGTGCCTGTGGCAAGGTTAATGCCGTAACACATAGCGCAAATACCACTTTGTGCCTCGCAATCCATCGCTGTCCTGACTTTAACAGAACTTAGACCATGTGACAATAAAACAGCAGAATCACTGTTTATCAGCATATGTTCTTTATCAAAGAGAATCGTACCTGACTTTGGATCTTTGATATCATCTGCCGGGAAACGTCCATGAATTACCTCACCAAACGTGCTGACAACACTACCGGCGCGAACAATTTCAGCAGCCATAATGCCGTCTGTTGTACCGCAGTCCTTCTCCCGAACTATGACATCCTGCGAAACATCGACAAGCCTACGTGTCAGATAACCGGAGTCGGCAGTTCTAAGCGCAGTATCGGCAAGACCTTTTCTGGCACCTCTGGATGATATAAAGTATTCCAAAACAGTCAGACCTTCACGGAAATTAGTTTTAATGGGAATCTCGATTGTGCGCCCTATGGTATTTTGAACAAGACCGCGCATACCGGCAAGCTGTTTAATCTGGGCATTACTGCCGCGAGCCCCGGAATTTGCCATCATATAGATAGGATTATATTCACTGAGCGTACCCTTTAGAAGAGTATCCTCGATTTCTTTTGTTGTCTGTTCCCATTCACGTACGACAAGGCGGTATCTCTCATCGTCAGTAATGAATCCGCGCTTGAACTGCTGCTCAATCGTGACAACCTTTTTCTCAGTTTCTCTGACGAGAGTCCACTTCGCTTCAGGCACGGTCATGTCGGAAATAGATATTGTAATTGCACCTTGGGTAGAATACTTGAAGCCAAGAGTTTTTATCTTATCGAGAACGGATGCGGATCTTGTAAATCCATGTCTTGCAATGCAACGTTCGATAATTTTGCCCAACTCCTTGTTGCCGACAATAAAATCTATTTCATAATCAAACATTTTTTCAGGATCCGTTCTGTTTACATACCCTAAATCCTGCGGAAGCGGCTCATTGAAAATAATTCTGCCAACCGTTGTTTTTATGGTTTTATACAGAAACTCGCCATTTACTTCCTTTTCGATACGTACGTTAATCGGCGCATGAATACTGATATCGTGACACTGGTAAGCCATCAATGCCTCATTTGGTGAAATGAATGATTTACCCGAACCTTGAGAATCTTCTTTCAGCAAAGTGAGATAGTAAGCACCTAAAATCATGTCTTGCGTAGGAACAGTGACCGGGTTTCCATCTTTCGGGTGAAGCAGGTTGTTAGCAGAGAGCATCAGAACGCGTGCCTCAGCTTGAGCTTCTGCCGATAGAGGAACGTGAATCGCCATCTGGTCGCCGTCAAAGTCAGCATTATATGCACTACATACAAGCGGGTGAAGCATGAGCGCACGACCCTCAACCAGTATTGGTTCAAAAGCCTGAATTCCAAGTCTGTGGAGAGTAGGCGCACGGTTGAGCAGAACAGGGTGCTCTTTTATAACAACTTCCAAAGCATCCCAGACTTTTGTCTCTCCCCTGTCTACCATTTTCTTTGCCGACTTTATGTTGTTTGCTTCGCCGTCCTCAACGAGCTTTTTCATTACAAACGGTCTGAAGAGTTCAATTGCCATTTCCTTCGGCACACCGCACTGATAGAGCTTTAATTCGGGACCGACGACAATAACGCTGCGCCCTGAGTAGTCAACACGTTTACCAAGCAGGTTTTGCCTAAAGCGGCCTTGCTTACCTTTGAGCATATCGGAAAGTGATTTTAATGCTCTGGAATTTGCACCCGTAACAGCCCTGCCGCGCCTGCCGTTATCTATAAGCGCATCCACGGCTTCTTGAAGCATCCTTTTTTCATTTCTAACTATAATATCGGGTGCTTGCAGCTGAATGAGGCGTTTCAGACGGTTGTTGCGATTGATAACACGCCTGTAGAGGTCGTTGAGATCGGATGTGGCAAACCTTCCGCCGTCAAGCTGAACCATCGGGCGAATTTCCGGAGGAATAACAGGAAGCACATCAATAATCATCCAAGTCGGGTCATTGCCGGATGTCCGGAAAGCCTCGACAACTTCAAGCCTTTTTAAGAGTTTAGCTTTCTTCTGTCCTGTAGCATCACGAGCTTCAGCTCTGAGCTGCTCAGAGAACTCATCCACGTCAATATCGGCGAGCAAGTCACGAATTGCCTCGGCACCCATTCCTGCTCTGAAGTCGTCTTCGTACTTCTCGCGCATCTCACGATATTCTTTTTCTGTGAGAATTTGATTCTTTTTAAGCGGTGTATCACCGGAATCAATTACGATATATGTCGCAAAATACAACACTCTCTCTAAAATTCTGGGAGTGAGGTCAAGCAGTAGTCCCATTCTGGATGGAATACCCTTAAAATACCAGATATGAGATACCGGTGCGGCAAGGTCAATATGCCCCATTCTCTCACGGCGGACATTCGATTTGGTAATCTCAACACCGCAGCGGTCACAGACTTTACCTTTATATCTGATTTTCTTAAACTTACCACAATGACATTCCCAGTCCTTTGAAGGCCCGAATATTCTTTCACAAAAGAGACCGTCACGCTCAGGCTTGAGTGTCCTGTAGTTGATAGTTTCAGGTTTCTTAACTTCGCCGCTCGACCATGTGCGAATCATTTCCGGTGAAGCAAGTCCTATTTGCATTGCATCGAAAGGTAGAAAGCCCATTTAACCCTCCTCCTTTATATCATCAAGTTCAATTAATGGTTCATTACCTTGCAGAGCGGCTTCAAGCTCACTTTCAAGGTCTTCATCAAGGTTTAAATCGTCATCATCGAAAACGCCTACAGCATCATCGGAGCCCTCATCGTCTTGTCCCAGATCTCCGTCTAATCCATCTTCTATCTCACGGACGGAGTATCCGTGAGAAACGAAGCTTTCATCTGTGCTGCTGTATTCATTTTCATCGGTATAAGATTCTGTGTTGTCGTCGCCATCTTCGCCTTTAAGGTCTATTTTCATACCACGTTCATCTAAAACCCTGACATCGAGACAGAGCGACTGGAGCTCTTTGACGAGAACCTTAAATGATTCGGGAACACCGGGCTTTGGAATATTATGACCTTTGACAATGGCTTCGTAGGTTCTGACCCTGCCTGTGACGTCATCAGATTTTACCGTGAGAATTTCCTGAAGTGTATAAGCTGCACCATAAGCCTCCAGAGCCCAAACTTCCATCTCTCCGAAACGCTGACCGCCAAACTGTGCCTTACCTCCGAGCGGCTGTTGCGTAACAAGGCTGTACGGACCTGTAGATCTGGCGTGAATCTTATCATCTACAAGATGGTGGAGTTTTAGGAAGTAAACATAACCAACCGTGACAGGATTGTCAAACGGTTCACCTGTACGCCCGTCATAGAGGATGCTTTTGCCGTCCTCGCTGAGTCCTGCATGACCCAGAGTGTCCCAGATATCCTGCTCATTTGCGCCGTTGAAAATCGGGGTCGCGACTTTCCAGCCAAGTGTTTTTGCAGCATATCCGAGGTGAACCTCCAGTACCTGACCGATGTTCATGCGAGATGGAACACCAAGAGGATTGAGGATAATATCAAGAGAAGTACCATCAGGCATAAACGGCATATCTTCCTTTGGAAGTATGCGTGATACAACGCCTTTGTTACCGTGGCGTCCCGCCATCTTATCGCCTACGCTTATTTTTCTCTTGTGAGCTATGTAACAGCGGACAACCATGTTGACACCGGGGTTGAGTTCATCGCCATTTTTACGGGTAAAGACGTTGACATCAACAACAATGCCACTCTCACCGTGCGGAACCTTTAGCGAAGTATCTCTGACTTCGCGTGCCTTTTCGCCAAAGATGGCGCGCAGCAGACGTTCCTCGGGAGTTAAATCGGTTTCGCCTTTGGGTGTGACTTTCCCGACCAATATATCCCCTGCATGAACCTCGGCACCAATGCTAATAATGCCTCTTTCATCCAGATAACGCAGTGCATCTTCACCGACACCGGGGATATCACGGGTAATTTCTTCAGGACCGAGTTTAGTATCGCGGGCATCAATTTCATGCTCTTCAATATGGATGGATGTGAATACATCATCCGTGGCAAGGCGTTCGTTTATCAGTATGGCATCCTCATAGTTGTACCCTTCCCAGGTCATGAAACCTACGAGTATGTTTTTACCGAGAGAAATCTCACCATCACATGTTGACGGACCATCCGCTATAACTTCATGTTTCTCCACACGGTCACCGACATTTACAATTGGGCGCTGAGTTGTACAAGTGCCCTGATTACTACGGGCAAACTTAGTCAGCTCGTGGTCAACTGTTCCGAGATTGGAGTCATCGTACTTGACTTTGATATGTGTGGATGAAACGTATGTGACCTCACCGTCTCCGGGTGCGGCTAAAACAACCGTTGAATCCACCGCACATTTATGTTCGATACCCGTCGCAACGATAGGCGCTTCGGGGATGAGCAGCGGTACTGCCTGACGTTGCATATTCGCACCCATGAGCGCACGGTTTGCATCGTCGTTCTCAAGAAACGGAATCATCGCCGTGGCAACTGAAACCATCATACTCGGAGACACGTCTATAAAGTCTATCATATCCCTGTTAACTTCGATAATCTCATCGCGGTGACGGCAAGTGATACGCTCGTTTTGAAGATAACCTTGCGCATCAACAGGCTCTGTCGCTTGGGCTATGTTAAACTGGTCTTCCATATCAGCCGTAAGGTAGATAATCTCGTCAGTGACCCGCATCTGCTCTTTGTCTACTTTTCTAAACGGAGCAATCATGAAGCCGTATTCGTTGACACGTGCATAAGATGCAAGGTATGAAATAAGACCAATGTTCGGACCCTCGGGTGTTTCTATCGGACACATACGCCCATAATGACTGTAATGAACGTCACGGACGTCAAAACTTGCACGTTCACGTGAAAGACCACCCGGTCCCAGAGCAGAGAGACGCCGCTTATGCGTAAGTTCGGCAAGCGGGTTTGTCTGATCCATAAATTGCGATAGCGGCGATGAACCAAAAAACTCTTTTACAGCCGCAGTCACAGGTCTGATATTTATGAGTGATTGCGGAGTTATTATATCGAGGTCTTGGAGAGTCATTCTTTCGCGAATAACACGCTCCATGCGAGAAAAACCTACACGAAACTGGTTCTGAAGAAGCTCGCCAACACTGCGAAGCCGTCTGTTGCCAAGATGATCTATATCATCAGGATGACCAATACCGTACGCAATGCAGTTAAGGTAATTTACCGAGGCGAAAATATCATCGGCAATCAGATGCTTTGGAATCAAGAGATCGACATTATCACGGATGGCATCACGAAGTTCATCCCCGGAAAACTTTTCAAGCAAGTCACGAAGTACGACAAAGCGCACTTTCTCTTTGATATCCAGTTCTTTCAGTGGGTCGAAATCAACGAATCCATCAAGATATACCATGCCGTTTGAAAAAACTTTAACTTCACGCCCATCGACTGTTACGTATACATCATTTACCCCGCAACTTTCTATTTCGCGTGCGCGTTTTTCTGTAAGCTGCTCTCCTGCTTCGGCAATAATTTCTCCGGTCATCGGGTTTGCAACGGGATATGCTAAGGTCTGACCAACGAGTCTTGACCAAAGGGCAAGTTTTTTGTTGAATTTATATCGTCCGACTGTTGAGATATCGTAGCGTCTGGAATCGAAAAACAGATTTGTAAGCAGTGTTTGAGCACTCTCAACTGTAGGTGGGTCGCCGGGGCGCAGTCTCTTATAGAGTTCAATAAGTGCTTCATCAGATCTCGTGCACGCATCTTTTTCCAGAGTCGCCGCGATGCGTTCATCGTTTCCGAATATGTTAAGCAGCTCTGCATTGCTCTCCGCGCCATTTTCCGCACCCGCCGCAGCGATACCGGAATAAGGTTCCTCGCTGGGTCTGCCAATTGCACGTAAAAGCCAAGTGACGGGAAGTTTTCTGTTTTTATCAACACGCACATAAAAACCATCCGAAGGATCTGTCTCGTATTCAAGCCAAGCACCTCTGTATGGTATAAGTGTTGCCGAATATATGGTGGATGCGGTTTTGATATCGGTTTTCTTTTCGTAATAAACACTTGGCGAGCGAATAATCTGCGATACAACAACACGCTCCGCACCATTAATAATAAAGGTGCCGGCATTTGTCATTATCGGGAAATCACCCATGAAGATTTCCTGTTCTTTTATCTCCTCGGTGTCTTTGTTACGCAAACGGACACTCACCTTTATAGGTGCAGCATACGTAGTATCTCTGGCTTTACATTCTTCAATGGAATATTTAGGGTTGTCATTCATGTTGTAGTCAATGAAGCTCAATTCGAGATTACCCGAATGATCTACTATTGATCCGACATCATGAAACACTTCGCGAAGCCCTGTATCAAGAAACCAGTTATATGAATGCTTTTGAATCTCAAGGAGATTCGGCATATCAAGGATTTCTTCGGTCTTTGCGTAACTTTTGCGCAGAGTCTTTCCGTAGAGAATATCTTTTGGCATCAACTTCACTCCCAATTAAAACAGTTTCGACACTCACGGTAGCGTTGTTATGTTTTCAAAATACCGTATTGACAAAATGCAACATTACTGATATCATGAATTCGTTAGCTATGGAGTTTTGTCCATATTTTTGCACACAACTTACTATTCTAACACAACCGACGACAATGTCAAGAATTTTTTTCAAAGAAGTGTTTGAGCTTCTTTTTGCTTTTTAGTTGAGGATTTGACACACCATGAATAATAACGATAATGACATGAAAATAGATGATTTGAGCAACTTAGGTAACTTAGCCTCCATCGATGATCTTATTGATGAAGCCTCTGTCGCAACCGACAAAGGCGATTACGAAGCTGCGCTTCGCGGGTTTGAGCAGGCGCTTAATGCCACTCAAAAAATCTTCGGAGACAACATCGAGCTCAAGGAATTAAAGCACAGAATTGCAGAAGTAAAAGAGCTGCTGGGTGAATAAGACAAATTAACTGGCAAATTAACTGCATTTTCTTATTGACAAGAGTTTTCAGGTTTAGTATAATTGCACTTGCCTTTTCGGTAGGCTTTTTGGGAGCATAGCTCAGCTGGGAGAGCACATGCCTTACAAGCATGGGGTCACTGGTTCAAGCCCAGTTGTTCCCACCACAGGAAGGGGCTGTAGCATTTTGCTACAGCCCTTGCTTTTTTGGTAGTGATTAAAACTCGATATTTCGATACTCATTTGGGTCTGGTCTTTCAAAGTTTGATAGCTCTTCTTTTGCGGGTAGCTCTGTGTGTTTGAATTCACCTTTTCATGTACTCTCTCAAGGTCTTTTCAACTACCTCTTCAATCATTTTTTCCAAGTCCGGATTTTGCTTCGGCCCTTCTTTGCAGGGTGGAACTCCGCCCGCTTTTATTCCCATGCTCTCTCTCGCTTTTACCAAGTCTGAAATCTGTGAGCAGTCCAGTTCGTTGTATCGCTGTATGATGTTTGAGGTATACATCATAACCAGTGCGTAATGTTCAAGTGATTCCATGCGGTGGTACGCTTGCATGAGGTCATCTCCCCATGTTAACGCTCCGTGATTTGCTAACAACACTGCGTTATGTTCTCTGCAATATGGTGCTATGGAGTCGGCTACCCCTTCCGAGCCGGGAGTGGCATATGCGGCAACAGGCACTGTACCCAACATAATCACGGCTTCGGGCAAAATGGGTCTGTCCAGCGGTATTCCGGCAATTGCGTGTGATGTTGCAACCGGAGGATGAGCGTGTACCACTGCGTTTACTTCCGGGTTTTCGTTGTATACGCGCAGGTGCATTTTAATTTCAGACGATGGTCTGTGGGTGCCGTCTAAGACATTCCCCTGCATATCGAGCTTCACCATCATGCCGGGTGTCATAAAGCCTTTGCTCACGCCTGTAGGTGTCGCCCAAATGGCGTTTTCCTCGACTTTAACTGAAAAGTTTCCATCATTTGCGGCTACAAAGTTCTTCTCGTATACTCGCCTACCGACTTCGCATATCAGCTTCTGGGCTTCGTAATCAGACATATATCTATCTAACATACTTTTTATACTCCTTTTTAACCCCTGCCCTTTAGTAAAAGTAAAGAGGGTGACCTGTTACATCAAAGGCGGGGTTATAGACCTTTAATATTCTGTCTGTTTTTTGAAATCCTTCAGGAGTTCGTCATGCCTCAAGTGTTGGTCACTACAAAGCAACCAATTTTATCACGAGCAAAATTACCTGTCAAACTTTTTTGTCGGTAGTTTTGCCTAAAACTCAATATTGACAAACCGAGTCGGTGTGGTATTCTTACGAAGCCCCCGATGCGCCGCATTGCGGACTTCAACGCGGCTAGCACACCGCCATTATAAAAATTTTTCAAAAAACCGGCAAAAAACTAAAAATAACCCTTGACAAAATATTTCTTTTATAATACGGTTATGGGCGAGCACAAAAATAGCGCACTCAGGCGCTATCTTGTGTGAATGGGAATGATAAAGGATACCAGCCTATATCATCTCACATAATGCCAACTCAGGTGGCACATGTAAATAGCTCTCACACTACTCCGAACACAACTGCACTATAACATTTAGGTAGTAAGAAGTCAAGAAAAATTTACACATTTTTTCACACTTTTCGCCATTTTTTCACATTTTCTAAACTTCCGGTTAGTTAGCTATTATAGCTCATTATTTGAGTCGTGTGTTTACCGCACGGCTCTTTGTTATGTGGGCACATTTTATGCCCCACTACCCCGCTATCTCTGTCGGTCACCGAGTTTTCAGGGATGCCTAAAAATGGAGGAATTGTCATGAAAAATCAATCACGTAAGTCTGCCGGATACGGCATTGGCGCAAAAACATCAACTCTTATTCTCGTGCTTATGTTAATGGTCGTATCCGTTACTGTTCTCGCCACAACACGGGCACTTGCTGTAACGCCCTCACCTTATTGTGAAGGCAGCGACTGTTGCATAAGCAGCGGATGTTCATGCTCTAATCGCAGCGGCATAGGTAAAACGGATGAAGATCCGGCGGCCGAGACAGAAGTTTTTGAACTCGGCATAAGAAGTGATGAAGAAATACCGATTGCGCCATTTATCGAAGTCGGTGCAGATTACAGCCTTTACGCTCCTCCGGGAGTACCTTCATGGTCGATATTGGCAGTGTTGCTCACAATATCCGGTGTTATCATAGCATTAATGTTCAATATTAATGCTCTAAAACAAAAACAAGAAGATGAAAAGCGAAGCAGAAAACATATACAAACGCTTCGCAATACCGATAAAAGCAGTTATTATAAGACTATCGCCATAATGGAAAACGAAAAACTACACAATCGACGGAATAGGCTTAGTCTTTTTAGTGCTATACACATTTTTATGTTTGCCGGAATTTTACTTCTTGTTTTTATGCAAAACTTTAACGCCATGCTCGTTTTGTTTAACTGGTGGGTAGTTCCGCACGTTATTTTAGTTGCATGTATAGCAATCGCAGGAAAATGCACATTCCAAAGATTTGCAAAGATGCCGGCAGTACTGCTGATAGCCATTACTCTCTTTGTGGGTGGTTCAGCGATTGCATTTTCAGGACAAGATGCTGTATTGCAAGATGCACAGATTCATACAACAAATTACGATTACTGTCCATGTTCACCTTCACCCGTACAGGAAGATGAATTTTTGGGCGATGACCTTCCAAACACCACAAGCAGCAGCAACAGGCAGAGTAACACTAACACTGATTACAACAACCCTCACTCGGATAGAGACAGTAATAATGACGAAAATACTAATACGAATGACACTAACAGCAGTGAGACTGACAATGGAGGGACTGACAACGGTGATGAGCCCAATCCTGAAAACCCGCCCGCAGCACCGGTTCTCGTTGAAGGTACGTTTCCCCTCATTGGAAATCCTTGGTTGGGTGAAATACTCAGTTATGGAGAGGGTTTAATAATTGTTGATGACAGCGAAGGTTCAAAAACTACACAGACTTTCAGCCCTGATATGCTCAGCAGTTGGCATCACTTGTGGATGGCAGACGGGGAGCCAATTAAAGATGCATATGGCACCACATACGTAGTCAGCGCGCTCGACCGCACAGAAAATGATAATGATGTTATGAACACTCAAATTGGACTGACACTAACTTCAGACTGCGGCAACTTTATATTAAGGCAGGAGGAGCCAACAGCAAGAGTGCCTTATGATGTCAGGCTTGAATTTGACACTTACCCCGCCAGACGTTCTGCGGATAACGCAGCATTGTACTCAGGTCATGCTGATGATTCTTTGACCAATAATAAGTTTAGACGGCAAGTTGTTAGCGGAAATGTGGAAATTACCAATACCCTATCCGATGGTTACATGGGGGATTCGGTAGGTGTCTCGAGAGCAGATTTTCGTATTGGCGACAAGCATTTTGATGAGTTGACCGCCCGCGGGTTCGACACAATAACATACACCGTAAATCCCGAAGATGCTGTAGATGGAGTAATAACAATCCGTGTAACTTACACGCACATAGGAATATCTGTTGCATCATATGATGTTTTTGCGCTGGGTTACCAAACCTGTATGGAAACCTTAGACTGGCGGGAAATAACTGTAAGAAATATAGGCAATACAGAAACAGGAGAAATACAGTTTAATTTTGCCGGTGAAAATGCAAGTGCCTTTGAAACCCCGAGTGGCGATTATGCAGTGTTTAATAATTTGTTTTCTTACGGAGATGAAGCTGCGTTTAGTATAAGACCCTATCCGGGCAATCTTGCAAATGAACTGACCGGTTATCACGGCGATGCATCAGTTGCAGACACCTTGCTTAGTGCAGATATCGAGCTGCAATTTGCGGACACACATATTCTAAGTGAAGTGACAGTGACAATCAGACACGGTGGGCAGTCAGCTTTTGAAGTAAGTGGAAATAACTGCCGTTCTGTATGTACTGTTGTTCAGTGCAGCAGGGTCACAAGAAGGCATGAAACAACTCGCAGTGGTTGGGTTGCTGGCGGCATAGGCTGCGTTAGGGTCTGTACAGTACCCAATTGTAACGCACAAGTGGAAGCGCATATTGCAAACCTTAACAACCCTGTGTTCACAGGTGCAGACAATGGTGCTACTTGCAGTCGAACAAGAACATGTCAAGCGGCCGGTTGCGGAAGACCGGTGATTGACTCACATCAAAGAGGCGGCAGTCAGGGCGGCACGTGGGCAGCCAACGGGGCAAATTGCCGCAGAACCAGCTCTTGTACGGTGGCCGGGTGCGGACGTGCTAATGCATGGGTCCAGCAACACTCAACTGTTCAAAGCGGATGGGCTGCTGGAGGCAGTGGTTGCAGGCGTGTTTGTAGTACGTGCAGCAGGCAGACAGCCACACATACCGTGACACATGTATGGACCAGGGGTGGGAATCACCCGCATGGTGTAGGAGGTTTGACGAGGTGGTGTGAAGCAGTCTGCGGGGGCTGCGGTAGGGCAACTGTTGCTCGGCAAGATCATATAATGGTGCAACACTATGCCTCACAGACCCATTGTGCCAGACATTGCGCCAGGGGATGCCCGGAACATCAATCTATTAATCATGCAGGCGGTACCTGCGGCGCTTGCGGAACTTTTAACAGTTAAAAGCTTATATGTTTCCAGTATTTTCCCTGTAAACATCAGTACTAATCCCCTCAATCTAAAAACAAATCAAATTAAAAAGGCAAATTAAAAATAAAAAAGGTCTTGCATTATGTTTTGTCTTATTGTATAATCTCTTGGCAATGGCCCAGTAGTTCAGTTGGTTAGAACGCCAGCCTGTCACGCTGGAGGCCGACGGTTCGAGTCCGTTCTGGGTCGCCACTATTTACTATAATCCGCATGCCTCTGTAGCTCAGTCGGTAGAGCAGCGGACTGAAAATCCGCGTGTCGTTGGTTCAATTCCGACCGGAGGCACCAAACCAGCCGCATATGCGGCACTAAGCGGGCGTAGCTCATCTGGTAGAGCGCCACCTTGCCAAGGTGGAGGTAGCGAGTTCGAGCCTCGTCGCCCGCTCCATACGGGGCATAGGAGGGAAACCCCTATGCCCGAACTTTTAAACAGGGCGACATAGCCAAGTGGTAAGGCAGTGGTTTGCAAAACCATCATTCCCCAGTTCGAATCTGGGTGTCGCCTCCAAAAATAAAACCCCTCAAATCACTGTGATTGCAGGATTTGAGGGGTTTTGTTGTGTGTTTAATCACTCGGGTTTATTATGTGAAAATTTTTGACTTTTCGACTAAACCTGATATGATAGGGGTCGTATAGGGATCATAGATTCACGGAGGTGATTGATGGTTTGCTAAATCCTATTTGGAATAGCGAGGATTTTCTAAAACATAGTCAATCTGCAATCTGTTTTTACCTGTAAAAATATGAGGCTCAACAGTATCTCCATCAGGGTTGCGAATAAATCCACATTGCTCAATCATTTTTCTGCTTGGTCCATTACCCTCAAAACAACCCGCATATATTTTTTCCATTTCAAGCGTTTCAAAGCAATACTTGATGCCCAACGAAAATGCCATTTTTCCGTACTGCTGGTTTCTATACTCTTTAAAAATAGCTATCGTTAAGTCGGGTATATCCGCAGATAAACCTATCCGTCCGATGATTATATTATCTTCGCAACGGATAATAACTGCTTCCCAATAACTCGATTTACTATTTACAAAATTGGAGCAATAATCATCAAATGAATACGGCATTTTCCAATTATACCCTAAAACAGTTTCATCTTCATACCATGTGTCATATAGAAATCTATAATCAGATTCAATATACTCCGATAAGTATATAATATTGTTATCTATATATTTGTTTCTGCTCAACTTTTCATCACTTTCTCCTTAAAATTTACCGTTAAACACGAAACACATCGTATCACACACTAGGTCAAAAAACAATTCCGGCGATATAAATTACTCATTTTTCACGCCAAACTCCTCACTGTTTCTAAAATGCAATACTACTAAATATACTATAACATGTTGCCGTCGGAGAAAACAAGCGATTTGCACAACAACGGAATGAATAATGGGCGGTAAAGTCCCTCAAAGTATTACATCAGTAAACCGTGAGGGACTTTGCTTTACTTGACAAAATCACTGATTCTGTTATAATTAGTGGCATCAAGGCAGGGTAAAATGAACCGCAAGGAGCGTGACAGTATGATACAGACATATCAGGGTTACTTCGTTGATGATGGACAATTTATAGCTGATGGCACTTCGGTCAGGCTACCCACCGGACGGCGAGCTATAATTAATATTCTTGAAGAAGAAATTGCTGATAGCGATGTTGCTCTTGTTGATTCGGCTCGAGAACAAAGAATAGAAGCAATACAAGAAATACTTGCAGCTGCCGGAGCTGCCGAGGATGAACTAACGGAAGAAGATTGGGAAGAGTTCAAAAACTTGCGCACCCTGACAAACGCAGGTCTATCGAGGACGTTAGATTTATGATATCAACAACGAAACAAGTAAACATGAGGTTATTGTGGAACATTTAATTATTCTTGAATCAGCGAGAAAACATCGAATATCAGACGAGGATATAATGTTTGTTCTTGAAAACACATACGTTATTAAAGAAATGCGAATTACTCCTGAAAAGCTTATGTTTTTAGGATTCGACTCTAAGGCAAGAGCTATCGAGGTAATTACAGACAGCGGCTCAGATGGACATGTGTATGTAATACATGCCGACCTAATAACAAGGCAAAATGAAAAACTATTGAAAGAGGTGCTATTATAATGAGCGATGAATATGATGTAATCTGGCGCAAAGGTGATGGAGAAATGCCGGACAAAGCGAAACACGTTGTAAATGCTGCCAGAGAGGAAAGGCTTCTACGGTCGTTACAATTATCCGCTGATGCTCAAAACACTATCAGATATAATGCCGATAAAAGCAATAAAACCGTTACCGAGTACATATCAGGACTGGTGATGTCGAGTATTCACCCTTCGTAGTTAATTAAGATGCATCTCTATAGGCGAGACGAGGAAATTGCTATGTACGCACCGAATATCAGAATAAAGCCACCACCTCCGAATTAATAGAGGTCACAGACAAAACATCAACTGCAAATAACCCAACAATTGCAACGACTCACTCCCCTATTAAACCTATATTTGCAAAACCACCATTCCCCAGTTCGAATCTAGGTGTCGCCTCCAAAACGAAAGCCTCTATCTTTTTGTTAAAAACCGACAATATTATTTCCGGGAATATTTCGCGCCTTGTGAATTCACGGTATTCCATCTCTTCGTTTGACCTTCCGCTTACTAAAGATTTTTTTGTTATTACATTATCAGA